>DYRX01000280.1 GCA_020718525.1 Victivallis vadensis | reverse complement strand
TTTTTGCAAGATTAATTTTCAATGAAGAAGGCATTTGTCTTGTCCAAGGGGGGAGAGCGAAAGCTTGATTCCCCCTTGATTTAAGTTCATTTGTCGTATAGGTTTCCGCATTGGCAGAAATATGCTTTGGGTCTTTTCTTCCGAGCCGGGTGTCCGTTTGAATATCGTCCGAGCGAGGATTGGAGAATGCATGTGAAATATGCTCGTCACAAGATAGCACTGGTGCGCAGATGAAATTTTTTCAAAACAAGCCGTTGATCCGTAAAGTCCGCATCCGCGTCCTTCTGCTTGTGCTCGCTTCTATAGTAGCCGTCAACTTTATTCCTGGCGGGAAGGACTGCGTCAGAAGACTTGTCTGGACTTGCATGGGCATCTCATTTCCGACTGAGCTGGAGCTGAAGGGCTCTGCGGCAGAAATGGGAACTGAGTACGGAAACAGTCTTAAATATTCGATAAAAATTCTTTCCCAGATATATGTGAAAAGAATTCTCTGCTCGGGCGACCAGAATAAATTTGATTCGTGCGCGGGAAAATCGAAGCGTCTCTTTTCAGAAATAGATCCTGCCTGGACAGAAGAGCTTGAAGCCATTGCAAGGGCGTCCGGCACAGACCTTGACGCGCTTCTGATCGGCAACTGCTTCCTTGATCTCGGGTTGAACACGGCGGCATGCAGACAGATCATATCTTCAGAAAATGGCAAGATGCTGCATGCGCACAACATGGACTGGGACAATCTTGGCGGATTCGGAAATCTCATGGTGACAGTCCTGCGGCGCAATCCGGACCGGGACCGCTTCAGGACAGTCTCAGTCATATTCCCGGGGATGCTTGGCGCGCTTGACATCATAAATGAAAAAGGCATTTCCCTCAGTTTCAACCAGCTCGGCAACTCTGACGGCAAGTCAAAGATGCCGATATTCATCAAGATGAGGGACATAGCCGAAACCTGCTCGAGCTTTGAAGAGGCTGAAGCTGAAATCATGAGCCTTCCGGAAGGGATGCCTTTCTCGATTGGCTTGGCAGATGCGGGTTCATGCAAATCAGCGGTATTCGAAAGAGATATGGGATTAGGCATATGCAGGCGCGATATGTCTGGCGGAATTCTCACAGCAGACAATTCACCCTGGCATGGGAGATCAATGGCGACTTGCGCCGTTGACAAGATTGCAAGGGAAAAGAATGCGAGAAGCGTAGATACGATCATTGAGACGCTAAGGGATCCGCAGGTGCTTCTGGAGTGCAACATCTACAGCCTGATCTGGAATTTCAAGGACAACTCCTTTCTAATAGCATGCGGCGATATTCCCGCCGCCTGCGGGAAATACAGGGAGTTCGAGCTTTTCCACTCAGATCCGGGCGAATTTTGAGACTTGCATTCGTTTTTTTAATTTGTTCCGGCAAATGGCAAAGTTATTTTGCGACAGCCCATTCGTCCCTAGAAAAACTCGATTATGCCGGCATCGCTTAGGGAAGAACAGTCGCCTTCCGCAAGATCTTCTGCCAGAATTTGGCAGAATACAGAGCCATGGGCGATGGACGCGTCCTTCCACATTTCCAAGTGGCGTCTGAGTCTTTCCATGTAGCGTTTTCTATGAGCTTCGGTGATGTCCAGATCAAGGCGCATCGAAGAAGTTTCCGAGTCGAGGAGAGAGCTTGTTCCATAAACTGGCGGTTCAATCTCCTCCTTCGAAAGGACGCTTATGAGCAAAAGTGTCGAGCAGTTCCGTGCAAAGCGCCGGATCAGGTCGGAGGCAGGAATTTCCCATAGAAAGTCGCTCACAATGATGCGGATTCCCTTTTTCCCGAGGGAATTCTCGATTTTTGCGAAATCGTCACCTATCGGGCTGGAGCCTCCAAAGTCTGGAGCTGAAACGTCGGGGAAAATATTGGAAAGCCTGAAGATGTTCTTTGCACCGTTTCCGAAAGACCACCAAGCGCTGGCGCAGGAGGATCTCATCGAGGCGTCCAAGAGCGCGGCGGACACTGCCAAAGCGGCATGCGCCTTGACAATATGCGGATACTTCATCGAATCGGAAAGATCGCAGATCAAGTCCGTCCTAGGCTGAATTTCCTCCCGGTAGAGGCGCAAAGTCAGCTTGTCGCTCCTGGCGTACGCCTTCCAGTCCAGCCTTCTGATGTCGTCTCCGGGCTGATATCCGCGGTAGTCCTGAAATTCAAGCGAGGATCCGACTGACGCCCCAAGCAGTTCGCCTGCGGAGCCAGACGAAACCTTTTTAAGCGGGGAGAGGGAAAAAGATGCCGCCAAAGCCCTTCCGAATGCGAGCGGATCGTCGGCAAGAGCATTGCTCATTTTGACATATTGCTTTTTCTCAATTCGTCGAAATGCGCCTGATCCGTTTTAAATTCCTTCGCATCATTGCCGATTCTGAGGATTTTCACGGAGATTATTTTATCCCCCTGGGCAATGCTGTTGACCACATCCATTCCTGAGACGACTTTTCCGAATACGCTGTGCTTTCCGTCGAGCCACGGCGTCGGAACATGTGTTATGAAAAACTGGCTTCCGTTCGTGCCTCTGCCCGCGTTTGCCATTGAAAGAACGCCCGGGCTGTCGTGAACAAGGGATTTGTCAAATTCGTCTTCGAACTTGTAGCCGGGACCGCCTGTTCCGTTGCCCTTGGGATCTCCTCCCTGTATCATGAAATCCTTGATCACTCTGTGAAAGGCGAGCCCGTCGTAGAAAGGCGCATTGTTTTTCACGGAATTGATCTTCCCTTCAGCAAGTCCTGCAAAATTGCAGACCGTCATTGGAACTTTCTTGTAGAAAAGCTCCGCGACAATCAGTCCCTTGCTGGTTTCGATTTCGGCATAAATACCTTCGGGCAGTTTCTTCTCATCCATCGTCTTCTCCTCGTTTTTTTCCTTTTTCTCCTCCAGAACCGCATTGACTGCGGCGGAAGGATCTTGTTTTTTCTGCACATCCCCTTCTTTTACCGGGGCGGATTCGTCTCCGAGCAGAGCAGAACTCAGCGCAATTGAAAGAACCAGCACAGAAGCAAAAATCCTGCGAATTTTCATTGTTCTTTTCCCTTATTAAGCAATGATAAACTTGTACCAATCGGCAAGTCTATAATTTTGGACAATTTGAGAAAATATCAATCCCAAGAAGGGAAAAAAAACAACTTTATTGATTGGATCTCAAGAGTACCGAGTTATTGCCCGTCAAGAAGCGGTCTCTTTATCTGTTATAGTTTTTCAGATAAAGAATTTCATTATTTTGCTGAAAAACTATACCATGAAAAACTATAGTTGGGCACAGATTGACGGGCAAATCCAAATTCGCTCTTCAGTCCTGCGGGATCGAAGAGGTCTTGGCGGAACCTGCCCACCAGTTCTCCCAGGCCGCTCTCAATGGTCCGAAAGATTTGCCGCTCAGTGCCTCCAATGCCTCTACTACCGGCGCCGCCTCCTCAGGACTGCTTTGATTGAAATCATCAAGCAGCCATGGGAATAGCGCGGGAATTGCAGATGGATCTCCTATTCGGGCAAGAGCCTTGCCATATATGTATTTCGCCTCGAATGAATTTGTTTCTGGAATCATTTTCACAAGAATTGCGGAGTAGGATTTATCGGGGGAGAGGCGTCCGACCAGTCCGGCGGCTATCAAGCCGTGTAGCAAGGAGTATTTTTCAAAGGTGAGCGCCTTTTCAAGTTCTTTTTTGGCATCGGGATCATTTTTCAGGCATTTTGAGAAGATATCTTTAGTTTCTTCGAAGATCCTTATTTCTTTGTCAATCAGTGGGCCATGATAGGGATCTGATTTCAGGAAGTCGGAGACTGCCTCATCGAGCGCCTTGTCCAGCTCCGATTTGACTTGAGCTTGTTTTAGCGGCTTCTTATCTCTTGTGTCTGTACTCGACCTAGGAGGGGCTTCTTTTTTCACCAGCGCCACTTCATAGTTTGGAAGGGATATTGAATAAGATGCGATATTTGTCGGACGATCATTTGCCTGTACGAGCCAGTTGAAGGTGTAGAGCCCCTTGTCTTCGGAGAAAGACATTGAAGGCAGTAGTTCCTGGTTCCTTGTCTCAAGCTCAGAAGGATGCGGCACATATTTCAAGATGCGTCCGTCCTCCAGGGACAGCACGCTTAAATCACCCATCGAGTTTCCTACATATACCCCGGAAGCCGTCGGGAATACCTTGGATATCCAAGACCAGTCTGCATGTTTCCACCGTGTTTTCCCGCTTTCCAGATCGATCGCATGCAGTATCCCCTCGCGTATGTCGGAAATGTAAAGGATTCCCCCGGCAATGGACAGTGTTGTCGCAAGGACATCAAGATCCCTGGTAAAATAGACGCTTCCGCCGGCCAGAATAGCGGGAGCAAGCTTGCTTGAACGGGAGGGACTTGAAGAATAAGGCTCCCGTGTTCCCATGTCGTATTCCCACTTCACATTGTCCCCGTCCATTAGTGCGACAATGCCATTCTCATATAGCCTTATATTGACGTTACCAGCCTTGTAGTCTCTCGAAAGCCCCCGTTTGACAGGTTCTCCTGCTGTAGTTTTCCTGCTTGGGGGCTGGGAATTCTTGAATAATTCCTTGAGTCCCTTCAATTTATCCAAACTTAGCTTTGAATCCTTGTCGTCCAATTTCAATGAAAGAGCCTTGTCTATCAGTTCAATTGCTTTTTCATAATTCCCGCGACTTCTCTCAATAAAAGCCAGCTTTTCAAGCGCAATCAGCTTATCTGAATTGCTTGCTTGGGAAGATGCAGAGAGGGAGAGAAAACTCTCCTGGAGATCGTCATCTCTTAATGTCTCTGCCGCGCGGGCGGCATTTAGAAGCAAGCCTGCGCCTAAATTCTCATGTTTCATCTCTTCGACCAGCCTTATGGTCTGTCTAGGGCGTGCTGTTGCCATAACTGAGCTTAGGGAGTCTGCCAAATCTGACTTTCCCTTGCCTTTTATTTGGCTGAAGATGCGGATGAGTGCGGAATATGATGCAAAAGTATCAATGGATCCAGTGTATGTCTTGATCGCCTTTTCGCATTCACCGATTTTTTCATACAGCATTCCAAGTTCATAGGAGAATAGATCCACTGAATCAAGGATCTTCCGTGCATCCTCATTTTTTCCGTTCGAGATCAATGATTCGGCAAGTCTTATCTTTGCCGTATTGGCGTTAAGTCCTGTCCTGCCATTCTTGATGGCACGGGTCCATAAGTCGGCATCTTCCGCCAATCTCTTCTGTGAGCGAAGAATCTCTGATGCCGCCAGATAGAAGCGCCAAGGACTCTCGTTCTTGTCTTTTTCTGCTATTGACATGCCCTCGGAAAAGGAATCCAGAGCTTTAAGCAGATCCCCTCCAATTTTGTATTGCTCGGCCAGCTCATAATGATATGATGATGTGTCAGGAGAGACAAATGACTGCGCCTGAGAACGTTCGACTCCGGCCTGAACGTAGCTA
>DYRX01000279.1 GCA_020718525.1 Victivallis vadensis | reverse complement strand
AATTTATATCTTTATGACAATCAAGACTACAACAACGTCAAGACTCTGCCTCAGTAAGAGCGCCCGCACCTTATTTCACAAGCAGAAATATTTCTTCTGCACTGTTTTTGTTAAATTCGAACACGACAAAACCGGATGCATTTCTTTCAGCCTCACGCATCTGCCTAAAAAGCAGAGGGAGCTTCTCTTGCATCTCCCATGTGGAAAGCCCAATCCCAGGATATAGCGGGACTTTCCCTGCCCAGTCCTTCTGCTTCGCAAGAAGCGCGTCAAAACGGCATCCGCTCTCGGTGTAGTTCATCGGACAGACGAAGTCAAGCCAGCCTTTATCGCACCATTTCTTCCAATCCTGCCCGACAGAATCCCTGTCCGTCTCCCAGTTGGGAAAGACTGCCGCCGAGATTTGAACACCAGGCTTTAGCTTCCTGCTTTCGAGTGCGACGATCTCGACAAGCGCGTCAATTTGAGCCCTTCTGAAATCATTCCATGCGCCCTTGAGTTTTCCGGATCTGAGATCTTTCGGCCAGTCTTCAACCTTGGTGCCGGCAAACGCTTCAAAGTTTTTTCTGCAGTTCTCGCAGAAGCAGGATCGGGAGTCGGGATAGCGGATATAGTCAAAATGAATTCCGTCAACGCCATAGTTGCGCACAATTTCAAGCATTGAATCAGCCTCCAGTTTTCTGTTTTTCGGATGTGACGGACAGAGCCACCCCCTTCCCAGCTCGTTTCCGTCGGCGTCAATCTGCAATCTTTTTTCTTTCCGCATTTCGTCCATGAATTCTTTCGGGGCAATTCCGTTTGTGTTCCAATTCACTTTCCAGACATGGCATCTAATCCCATATTTATGGCATGCGGCAAGACATTTTTCAAGCTGGTCTCCCTCGCGCTCAAAGTCTTTGTAAATGGGCAGAACGGAGCTTTTGTAAAACGCGCATCCGCCCCAGAGCATGTTAGGAATTATGTCTGTGAAGCCGCTTTCTGCAAAGATACGGATGCTCTCGTCCCAGCCTTTGCCCTCGATCCCAAACGCGCTGTGGCACCATGCCATTTTCCGCAGACACTTGATCGGCTTCCTGGATTTTGCAAAGGCTTCCGAAAGCTTTGATTTGACTTCATTTGCAAATTTCAATGTCTCAAGATATTCGCCGGCGTCATAGCTTTTCTGAGCCTTGCCCATGAGATCCGATATGCATTTCAAATCGTCTTTGATGTCTCTTGAATTTTCCGACGCCGACTTTTCAATTCCGCGCAAGGCCGAGGTGAAACTGCCGCTGTCATTAGCATCGAAAATCTTGGAGATTGCCGATTTTGCAATCTCCTTGAGAAGATCATGATCCAGGGCTCCAATCATCCAAAAAAGCATAAGCGACTTGTTTCCCTTGTCTCCATGCGTCATGACATGGCTCATGTAGATGAGACTGTCGGACAAAACGATTGCCGGATATCCGCTGTTCTGTCCTTTGCTGTCGAACCAAAAGGCTACATTGCGGCTTTTTCCGTCTGATGGAGAGGCTTCAAAGATGTTCCAAGAATTTTGCCAGACGCTCGGTGGAAATCCGGCAGAGGTCCCGTCGGCAGGTCGTATTTCCGCGAACTGTCCTGAATATTTTTCCTTCAGATGTCTGGCAATTTTAATTCCTGCGAATTTAGCAAGGCTCTCGGGAATTTCATAGAATACTATGATTTTTCCGCCCTTTTCCATATATTCGAGAAGGATTTTGACTGCGGAAGAGCTCAGAGATGGGGCATATGGCAAAATTATGACTTTCGTCTTAAGCAGATCTTCAGATCTCAATTCTGCATCACCAAGCAGTCTGTATTTAACATTCGTTGAATCCAGCAAATATCCAGCAAGCTTGCAATACTTGAATATGTCACCTGTTTCGGAACCGCCTTTTTTCAGGGCGGAATTGTTGAGAAGGACAGCGATTTTGGAATCCGCGCAGTCGGCGGTTTTAAAATCACGGATAAGAAACTCCGTGTCCTGGCATGAGAGCTTCCACGCAGAAATGCGCATAATGTCAATCCTGCTCCAGCCGTCCGGCGTGTCTTCGGAGTCGGCATCGAGTTTCAGTAGCCTGATATTTTCCAGATCGTTTTTCTTGTCGGGGTAAAAATTCCAGCGATACCAGCCGTCCCCGCTGTGCAAATAGACCGAGAACTGGGAGACTGGCGAAGGATCAGAACAGAGAAATATAAATTCGAGTCCATTGGAGTTTGAAAGGTCGAGATCGAGCTTGATGTCCCAGCTTGCCCGCTCAAGGTCGCCGTCCTTGAAATTGCAGGGGAAACGAAGAAAGTCCTCGTTGCCGTACTTGCGGACAGTCACAGGGAGGCTCCCCTTCATGGGTATGAATTCGGCGACGAGTCCATTATCCTTGCTTGTAAAATTGAAAACAGGCTCGGCATTGAGCATTGAAGAAAATAAGAGGATCAAGAAAACAGGACGCATGTCAATGGTACCTTTCAAGGGCATTCATGCAGAATATATAGATTGTCTGCGTATATATGCAGGCTTCGTTGTGATGGTAGTTGCCGTGCTCGTCGAAGTGAACAAGAAGCTCTGCTCCGGGCATTTTGCCAATTCCCGGGATGACGGCTCCAGGAACTGTCTTCGCCTTGACATCTTTCTGTCCATGGATCTTTCCACTGTAGAGATGCATTGGCCCCTCGAGTCCGGACAGTCCGCAGACAAGAACCTTGTCGTCGAGGGGATGGAGTCCGAAGATCCAGAACATTGAATAGAGCGCGGAATCGAGGCTTATTTTTTCTGGAAAAGCCTTCGAGAGCCAGTATGCGTCGAATGCCCGCGCCAAACATGTTCCGTTGTTGCCCCAGTCGCTGAATTGCCATTTGTAGAACGGATACGGGGAGGCTTCGCATCTCTCAAGCTGTATATTGATCGCCTCCAAACAGGCCTTCTCGAGGGAAAGCTTCAGGTCGCCATCCGAGATTTTTAGATACAGCCTCGCAAGAAAAGGTGCCGAATACCAGTAATTCATGTGCATGGTCTCGAAAGGCATGGGCCAGTCAAATTTCATCCCGGCTATCTTATTCTTTTCCGTTTCAATCTTTGACAGATATTCAGGCTTGCCTGTCGTGATGTAAAGTTCGGAAAGTGCCGACAAATACATTCCATCCCGGCCCTTGTTTTTCTCTTCAGGGCGGAAATAGACAGTCGGCCTGTAGACTTCAGGATGCGTACAAAAATATTGGAATGCCTTTTCCGCAAAGGAGATGCATTTACTTGACATTTCCGGAAAATCTTTCTTCAGCGCCCTAGAAGCTGATGCGAGCGCAATCGCCTGGATCAACTGCAGATCAGCGTGGTAGTCAACATAAAGATGCCTTTCATCGCCTGTGCCGACAATCTTGTCCGTCACGTTTTCCGGAAGCACATGCGATCCATATTTATCTGGTTTTTCAACCACGCCTACGAATACTCTTCCTGAATCCCTCTGCATTGAAAGGAGCCAGAGGACTCCCCATTGAACCTGCTGGAGAATGTCCGGCTTCCCGTCTGGCTTTCCGCCGATCCAGGCATTTTTCGCGAGATCAAGCGTAGCCTCGTCAATGCCGATGCCGAATTCCTCGTATGCTAGCGAGAGCATGAGGACGCTGAAGCCCTGCGCATTGACGTTGATATCGTAGTCTCCTGCATCCAGCCAGCCGCCAACCGCGCATGGAAAGTGCTCTCCATCCTTGAGGCCGCTATCCTCGCATTCGTACGACTTGAACGAATCTATTCCAGGAAAATTCGCGGGGACACGAACCGCATCGTCCATGAAGGTCGCCCCCGATGAAAATCCATATGTCGGCAATTCGATAGAAGCATGGCACATTTGAAACGGAATGAAGCATTCGAGCGTGCTTCTCCATAGGTTGTCGGTGAAAATGTTTTTCCCGACTTTGACATTCTTCTCGATTCCTGCGCAGGAGATTTTATAGATGCCTTCCTTGCCGAGATCAGAGAAGTCAAGCCATGCGGCATTGAACTGGAAGAATTTCTGAATCTTTCCGAGCTTTCCTTTTTTCACAATGTTTCCTGCTGAGTCTGAAACCGTGAAGCTCTCGTCTTCGGGAGCTTTTCCGTCCCGGTGCCAGTCCAGGATCGCAAGCTTCTTAGCGCCAAGAGGATATCCGATCTGCGAAATTCGCAGATTAAAGGATGACTCGGATTTTGCGTCCGATTTCGGAAGCGCAATGAAAATGCAGTCTCCTTTTCCTGGAGCTGGAATCTCTGCGTCAATCTGCCAAGAATCTTCGTCCCATTTGCGCATGTCGTTGATGGACAAGCAATTCCTGGGGCTTTCAACTGCGATGTCGAGACCAGGGTTTTCCGGAAAGATTGTAAGCGTCCTTATTCCGCCCTTTATCTGAGGCTTTTCCGACTTCTCTTTGGGAAAACTTATTTTTTCTCCGTCGGCGATGAAATATTTTCCGGAGAAGGTCTCCATTGGAAATTCGATCTGGAAGGAAATCCAGTCGCATTCCGGCCATTTGCCGCTTCTTTCGAATGCAATCTTGATCCTCCCGTTCTCGCAGGAGACCGTCTGTGCGAATTTCGCATTTTTCTTGCCGGGCAAGTTTCCGCTGAACTTTGTTCCGGCAGGGCTTCTCTCTATTTTTCTGCCCTCTAAATCCTTCGACGTGATGTATTCTCCCTTGATCTCGCATGCCATCTCGAATTTGGCGGTCCGTCCGTTGCCGCGAATTAGCACGCCGCCGCCCTCATCGGAAACTGCGGCAGTGAACTCGCCAATGAAAAAATTGCCATGCTCGTCGGCATCGGAGATAGCTCTTATAGATACAGACATTGCCAGAAAAAATATCGGGATCAATCTGATGTATTTCAATCGGCGCATAGTTTATTCTCCTTCTTAAAATCCAGTAAGGGTGTCCTTTGTCGCTCGAATATTGCGCGACTGCAAGTTTCTATAGTGTTTGTGTATTGGAAAAATGTCTGCATTGCCAGCCAATATCCTTTTGACAAAGTCTTTGACAAGATGCGGTCTGCCAATGCCGTAATGCACATCAGAATACGAGTTCAATATCCGTAGATTTCAGAAGGTGCCAGATGATGGAATACACGAAAAAGTTTTCCGGAGTTTTAAAAAGTTCAACCATAATATTTCCTTGTTTTGAGGAAGTATATGTCGGAGCTTTCCCTTTTTCAAGGGAAATAAATTCACAATTTGAATTTATTAAAATGAAACTATACAAGACAAGAATTTGTTCTCACACAAAGCCACAAAGATTTCACCTGGTAACGCCGAGCACCAGCTCGGCATCTGAGAGTGCCGACAGGATGTCGGCGTTCCCATCAGGAAAAACCGCTGTGTTGCTGTTCCGTCCGTCATTTTTTTCTGCGTTGGTGTTCAGCCTTCTGCCTGTGCGTACCGCACGCAGACAGGTTATTTCTTAAATTTTAA
>DYRX01000278.1 GCA_020718525.1 Victivallis vadensis | reverse complement strand
GATTTAATAATGGTATACCGGGCAGGATTCGAACCTGCGACCCTCTGATTAGAAGTCAGATGCTCTATCCTCTGAGCTACCGGTACATACGGAACCGAATCTTGATGGATCAGGGACGCTAAAGCTAGCATATATGAGCGAAAAATCAAAAGAAATTCTTAAAATTGCCGGGATTATTTTCCTTGCAGTCTTCTTTCTTGTCCTTTCCTGGGACAGCGCGCTTATAGAATCGCCCACCTTTGACGAGCCAGTCCATCTCTGTTCAGGGTACAGCTACTGGACCGGAAATGATTACAGGATGAATCCTGAAAATGGAAATTTCCCCCAGCGCTGGGCGGCACTGCCGCTTCTTTTCAGAAAATTGAATCCGCCCTCCCTTTATCGTGATCCCATTTTTGAATCAAATCAGTGGCTGTCCAGCCATGAATTCTTCTACAAGCTCGGAAATCCCTCCGACGCTCTATTTGCCGATGCCCGCTTCATGATGATACTTATTTCTCTGCTGACTGGACTTTCAGTCTTCATTGTCTCAAAAAAAATATTCGGCTGGTCCGGAGCTTTTGTCTCGCTCTTTTTCTTTGTCTTTTCATCAAACATGATAGGCAACGGGCATCTTGCGGTTTCAGACATGTCCGCGGCGCTCGGGTTTATTCTTTCGGCAGTCCTGGCATCGCGTCTGCTTTCCCTTGTTGATATCAAGGGACTGCTTGGGCTTGGCGCGGCGCTTTCCCTCCTCTTTCTTTCGAAAATGTCAGCTCCGATAATTGTTCCAGCCATATTGATCATGCTATTACTTAAGCTCAGAAGTGCCACTCCTCTCGTGGTCAAGCTGTTCCGGAAGGAGTTTCATTTCAGGGCGCCGCGTGGGATTGCGGCATTCTTTTGTCTGTCCCTGCTCTTTTCTTTCTTATTGGTCTACCTCTCCATATGGGCTTCATATGGATTTCGCTTTGCCATGTGCAAAGGGGACACCCACAATGAATCCGCCTTGAACTGGCAGATGATTCAAAAAAATGAGAGCGGCTTTTCTCGTGGCGCCATTGATTTCATGCGCGAAAGACGTCTTTTTCCAGAAGCATATCTTTATGGATACCAGTATGTTATAGCAAAATCCAAACACAGATGCAATTTCCTGCGCGGCGAGAGAAGCCTCAGCGGTCGCTGGTATTTCTTTCCGTATGTCTTTATTGTGAAATCCCCTTTGCCGTTTCTTCTGCTTTTGGCGGCGGCTATATTTTTGATAGTATGCGCCAGGGGCGGAAAAACTGTATGGGAATCCTGCCAATTGGAAAATAGCGGGCAGGATTCTAATGCAAGAAACACCATGCAGGCAAATGCTACCCTTATGTCGCTGGGCATTCTATGCGCAGTCTATCTGCTCTTTGCTGTCGCCAGCCGAATCAACATTGGTCTCAGGCATATTCTTTTGCTCTATCCGGCGGCATTTATTTTTATGGGCAGTCTTGGCAGATTTCTGATCAGCGGAAAGAATCCTTTTCTACGATCTTCGATCCTGATTCTTATGGCTGTCTATGCTTTTGAGGCTCTTTGGATTCATCCGCATCATCTGGCATATTTCAACCAGTTGGCGGGTGGTCCTTCCAATGGCTACAAAGAGCTGGTTGACAGTTCTCTGGACTGGGGGCAGAATTTGCCCTCCCTGAAAAAATGGCTGGAAGAACACAATAGGACGGATCCGGATAAAATATATCTTTCTTATTTTGGAACTGCGAGTTTGCCGCACTATATCAAGGGCAGGGTTCTTCCATCTTACATGGGCCAGGCTTCGGAACCTTTCAAGCTTGGAGCTGGGACATACTGCGTGAGCGCGACAATGCTATCCATGATTTATCTCAGGGAGCTATTTCAAGGGCTCGATTATGGGGACTTTGTAAAAACTTGCCAGAGTCCTGCCGAGATTGATTCTGAAATGGAAACCTTGTTTTCTGCACTCGGCAAACAGGATAGACTGAAAAGACTGATTTCGGAAAGAGGCGAGTCCTATTGGCTTGCCCGTTACAGGCTTTACAGTCTTGCAAACTTCATACGAGTTGCCAAATATCTTCAGGGGCTTGAACCCACTGCACAGCCAGGCTATTCTACACTCATTTATGAATTGAAACAGGAAGACATCGAAAAAGCAATGAAAATAGCAGTGGATCCGTCCGCAGATGTTCTATAGGCTTTACAATAAAATTTCCCGACTTGGCTTTCGCGGAAGCATCCTGGTATCATTTCTTATACTGGTGCTTTTTATCTTTGCTGAAATTCATATGATATTCAGCAAATCTGAACACTTCGATGAGACGGCGCACTTCTTTTCCGGTTTTTTCATGCTTTCAAAATCAGACTACAGGATCAGCACGGCGAACCTTGTCATTGGTCAAAAGCTTGCGGCTCTGCCTGCAGTTCTCATGGGCGCCAATCCGCCAGATGAGGACACTCTCAACTCATTTCTCGGCTCTCTTGTTCTTTCTGGGAACGAATCGTATCCTCTTGGCATGCTCTTGCTTTCCGATCAGAAAAACAAAGACATTAAGATTCTGCAGGCAGGACGCATGATGATCCTCCTGCTAGCCGTCATACTGTTTGTCGCCGTCTTTTTTTGGTCTGGGAGGATTTTTGGCGCGACTGGGGCTCTATTCTCGGTCATATTCATGTCCACTTGCCCTGTTTTCATGTCGCTTTGCTATCTTGTCGGCTCAGACATGCCAGCTACTTTGCTTCTCTTCCTTTCTACAATGTTTTTTTGGCGCATACTTCACAAGCTGGATATTCCTGGCGTTCTTCTTTTCGGATTCTCGGCAGGGCTACTATTTGCGAGCAAGATGAATTCAATCACACTGATCCCCATATGCGCGGCTTTATTCATTTTCAGGGCATCTTGTGGAAAAACTCTCGTTGTCTCTCTTCCGCTATGCAGAAAAAATATAAGTGGGAGCCGAAATATCTTTGTCATGACATCCATTGGATTGCTTCTATCTGCTTTGCTTGCATATATTTCGATCTGGACAGCGTATGGATTCAGATATTCTGCGCCTCCACCGGGTGCAAGCGGGGCAGGGCTGGACTGGCCGAAGCAATTTATGCGTCTGGAAGCAAAAGGACGCATACAGAATTTCGATCCAAATTCAGGCATTGTCCATGCGAATTTCGCAAAGATGCCAGCCGAGGCAGACTATCTGCTGATAGAACGCGACAAGCGGGTTTCGGCGATATTTCCGATTTTGAAGATTGATTTTTCCGGCAAGAGAGCGACAGCGGGATCAAATGACGGTGATGCTGGAAATTCATTTCCTGCAATTTTGACGCTGGGCACGGATCCCCATAGGGCAGGGGACTTTCCCAAACCGGACGACAAAGCTATTCTTTATTCTGACGACCGCAGTTTGCGCGCGGATCTCTTCAAAATATTGAAGGAGTCAAAGCTATTGCCAGAGGCTTTTATTTTTGACTATTCCGGGCTTGGTGCCCTGATTGATTCGAGGCCTGCATTTTTTTGGGGAGAAGTTTCGAAGGAGGGCTCTTATTATTATTTCCCAGTCTCATTTCTTGCAAAAACGTCTCTCCCATTTCTTTTGGCTCTTGTCTTTTCGCTCTTCATTGTTGCGTCCAGGATATTACGTTTTGGAGAAAAAGATGGGAGCGAAAATGATGAAAAAAAAGGATTTTCTGCATATGACTTGGCACCGATAGCGATTGCTCCAGGTCTTTTTATGGCAATTGCAGTGCTCAGCGGGATCAATATTGGGCACAGGCATATTTTGCCGATCTATCCTTTTTTATACGTTTTTGCAGGAGCTTTGGCTCATGCTCCAATTCTGGTCCGCACGCCTGGGTTTGTCATTTCAATTGCTCTGGCTTTTTGCTCATTCTTATCGGCATGTCTCACGCATCCAGCTCATCTTGCTTATATTTCTCCGCTTTTTGGGGGAAGCTCGAATGGCTGGAAAATGTTTGCCGACAGTTCGATTGAGTGGGGGCAGGATTTGCCTGCACTCAAAGACTGGCTAGACGAGAGAGACAAAATCCATCCGAAAGATTCGATGCCGATCTATTTGAGCTATTTCGGGACAGCTTCTCCTAAAAATCATGGAGTTGACCTTCGCCGTCTGCCCGGCTTTATAGATGCGATACACACAGACATGCAGGCATCAACTGCGTTCGAAAGACTTGAACCTGGAATCTACATCGTTTCTGCGACAATGCTTCAACCTTTGTACCATGTCAGGACTTTTCCCGATTCATTTATTGACTGTTCCAATGGCTGGACTGAGACGGAGGAACGCCGCTTGCGGGAATTGGAAATGGATGCATCTGCATTCTATGAAGCCTCGGCGAGGGCGAAAAAGGAGAGAAATTCCGAGTTCTTGATCGAATGGATGAAGAGCAATTGTAAAACCGAAGCATCTCCCAGCAAGGACTACGCATTGAAGCTATGGTTTGAAAAGCTCTTCGAATATGATCTGCTCAGGTTTTCCAGGCTTGCACAGTATCTGCGCGAAAGAAAAGCTGACGCCACGATCTGCGGCTCATATTACGTTTTCGAGATAGGAACTGGCGAATTCTCAAAAATATTTCCCGCACAGATAGAAAAGAAGCATATTTCCGAAGAGAATCCAGACTAGCGTTCCAAGTGCCAAAAAAGGTCCTAGCGGAATAGGTGTCCGGGCTCCTGCTTTGCCAATGCATATGAGGGCAAGCCCGTATGCTGAGCCGCAGAGAGAGCCAAGCAGTGCGGTGAAAAAAACGGCGGGTATTCCAAGGCAGGCGCCAAGCGCGCACATGTATTTCACATCTCCCCAGCCAAAAGCGTCCGCCCCAAAAAGCCTTTTGCCTATTTTGGCGAATGCCGCAAAGAAAGCATAGCTCGCCAGTCCGCTTGCAATCGAGATTAGACCCGATAGGAGCCTCAGACTGATGTCTCCGGCTTTGAACCCTGAAATCGAATGCAGAATTCTTAATTCGAAAAACCAGTTCATCGGAAGGAGAACTGCAAAAATCACGCCAGCTATTGCGACTGAAACCGTTATCTCGTCAGGAATGATTCTGTGTTCAAAGTCAATGATAGCAGTATTGATCAGGAGAAAAACTGCGGCGGCGCCAGGAAAAAATGCCCATGGAGCTGGAAAGTATCTGTTGACAGCCTCCAGCCAGCATAGGAGAAAAAGAACCCCTCCTACTGCCTCTACAATAATGTAACGGGCTGAAATCGGGGTGCGGCAGGAAGAGCATTTCGCCCGCAGGAAAATCCAGCTCAGTATCGGTACATTCTCATAAAAGCGTATCATATGCCCGCAGTGGGGACATTTGGACGGCGGGCTGACGATGGACTCGTCTCGCGGAATCCGCCAGGCGCAGACATTTATGAAACTGCCGACGCACGCTCCAAAAATGAATGAGAAGACATTGAAAAGCATGCAGTTGTCGAATGTCATTTTGAAGGCG
>DYRX01000277.1 GCA_020718525.1 Victivallis vadensis | reverse complement strand
TTTGGCATACGTATGGATGTTACATAATGATATATTATCTCATTTGACTGCCATTTTTCAAGACATGAAATGTAAAAAAAATCAAATATTTCAAGAATGCTGAATTTCAATAGTGAATATTGAAAGGAAAATTCCAGGAGCAGAAATAAAATTGAGTAAAAATAAGACTGCCTGTCAAGCTGATTTTTATTGACTTTTTATTTATTTCCAAAGTTGGCTACTAGAAAACAGGGCTTTCAGTCTTTAAGGAATCAAGCGCCAGTTGCTTCCGTTGGCATAGACTGTTCCGCTTGCTAAAATCGCAGTACCATCCATGATGTACACAAGCGTTTTTCTTGATCCCGTATTTTCCCATAGCATGTCCGATTTTCCGTCGCCATTGAAATCAAGAAGCGTCTTGACATTCCATCTCGTCAGAGGATTTATATCCTTTAGACTGTAGATGTTCTGGCAGTTTGAAACCGTCAATCCATCCATCAGATATATACAGCCGATTCCGGTACTGTGTTCCCAAAGCAGGTCGCCCTTTCCATCACCGTTGAAATCCCCAATAAACTTGACTGTCCAGTCCGCAGTGCTTTTTCTATATACGTATCCGTGTGATAAAATTGCCGTTCCATCCATTAGATATATGTATCCGGAACCGTCTGTATGCTCCCAAAGTAAATCTATTTTCCCGTCGCCGTTGAAGTCGCCATATTGAATAATCCGCCAGCTTGTGCTTTTTGTGTAGAGGTCTATTTCCTCTGAAACGTCCGGACCGTTCATTATTTGAACTATACCCCTGCTGGCGGTTTCCCAAAGCAGGTCTGATTTCCCGTCGCCGTTGAAATCCACAACATTCAGGAGTTCCCAATCATTGCCGCAATTTAATTTGGAGATATTGGCTGGCCTACCGTCGTCCATCAAGAATATTGAGCGACTGCCTCCAAGATGTTTCCAGACTATGTCGGAACTGCCGTCTGCATTGAAATCTGCAAGTCTTTCCGGCATCCATCCACTGCCTCCGGAATATATGCCTTTGACTGTTGAGACCTGTGCACCGTCCATCAAGTAGACCAGGACTTGGCCGCTAAGGGCATGTCTCCATAGGATATCCGATTTTCCATCGCCATTGAAATCTCCGAAAACCGACGCTTTCCAGTTTGTGTCCGTTTTGGTATAAATGGAACTGCTTGACGATACGGTTTGACTATTCATAAGATAGAGCCATCCGTTGACTCCGTTGTTTTCCGATACAATATCCGATTTTCCGTCGCCATCGAAATCCCATACTGCGATCTTTGCGAAATTCGCAATTACTGACTTGCTTCCGTCAATAGTAATCTCGAGCGGACTTTGATTGCCCGTTGCGTCTCCGCTCCAGGACGTGAATATGTATCCTTTTGCAGGGATAGGAGTCAGACTGACAATAGACCCGTATTCATAATAGAACTTGTCCGGATCCTTGCTGACCGATCCGTTCATGCATGGAGTTGCAAGGTAGCGGTCATCGTCAATTTCCAATGCGTTGATGATCTTGTTCGGCAGTCCGGGACATGAGCATTGTATTTCGGCGTAGCCGTCCGCCATGTCTGTATCGTCCTCGGCGGCGGAAAGGACAACATCCTGGTAGTCGTCCCAGTTTGAGGTGGTGAACAAGAGGGAGCTTCCAGACGCTACGCTTATGTCGCTGTCTCCTGATATCTTCGATACGGACACCGTGATGCTGTCCCAGGGTTCGGCCGCCAGTTTGACCTTCATCGTGGTGCTTGATCCCTCAGGTATTTCGACCGAATCCGAATACGTCAGTATCTCGACCGGATTAACTGCGAAATTCGCATTTATGGCTTTATTGGAGTTCATCAGCACAGACAGCGGGTTGTCGGTACCTGAAGCGGATCCGGTCCAGTTTGAAAAATGATATCCAGGCAGAGGGATTGCAGTCAACTGCACCGTGGAACCCGATTCGTAGCATTGTTGATCTGGATTCTTCGTGACGGAACCGTTAGCGGTAAAAATTGTCAGGGCGAAATCGTTGTCGGATTCGGTCGCAATCATGTCTCTGTTTGCGATTCCAGAAGCTGAAATCCTGATTGTCGCCCAGCCATCCACATTGTCATCGTCCTCTACGGCCTCAAGCGTGAAATCTTGGTATGTCCCCCAGTTCGCCGTCGTAAAAGACAAAGACGAGCCGGCGGAAACGCTTATGTCGCTGTCGCCCGACAGCCTTGCGACTGAGACAGTGACGGCGGTGGTCGGCTGAGCGGACAATCTGACGCTGTAGGTTTCGGTGTCGCCCTCCGGAATCGTGAAGGTGCCGACGCTTGTCTCGAATGTGACGACATTGAGTTCGAAGCCCACATAGATGACCATGCCATAGTTGACATTTGTGATAGTGAGCGGGTTTGCCATGCCTTCATAGCTTCCTGTCCATCCGGAGAAATGGTATCCGGCATTAGGAACGGCCTGCACAGGTGAGCAGTCTCCGCCCTTAATTATGCGCTGAGTCTTTGTCCCGCTTATTGTACCTCCCGAATTCTCGACGAATGCGACGGTATAAGTCGAAAGGTCAGTGAAGTCTATTTCGAGATAATTGCACGAATATCCTGACACGGTCGAGGCACTGCCGGCGGTAAACGCATTGTCCTGAAACGTGAATGTCAGGTTGCTCACATCGTTGGCGTTCAAGTGGTTCACCGCCATTCCGGCTATGAGTACCGAAAGTGTTGTCGAATCTATCCTGCTGATATTTGCGGTCAGTCCTGCAGGAAGGTTTGTCACCGCGATTTTTCCGGTCTGGACAAAATTTTCGCCGTTCCATCCTGTGAAGCTGTCGTTGAACAGGACTATGTTGACAGGATAGTTGTTGTTTATACTGCCGTCATTGGCCTCGGATTCGACGAATTCCCTGTCCGTGTATGCGAGCCGTCTTACCGGGGTGTCGTTGAAATTGATAGCAAGGTCGCTTTTGTTGGAATTGTTAACGAGCATTGCATTTCCGGAAGTGAACGCCGAATTCTGGAAGGCGAATGTGAGGTTGGATATATCGTTGGAGTTGGCGTGTGCATTTGCGTTTCCAATCAATACAACGCTGAGCGTCGTAGCAGTCTGCTTGCTAATCATGGCGGTAAGGTTGGAGGGGAGGTTTTGGACAATTATCTTTCCCGCAAGGACAAAATCTGATCCGATGCCTCCGGTGAAAGTGTCGTCGGTCAAGGTTATTGTCAGAGGTGTCGAATTGTCAATGCTACCGTTATTTTCGGAGGCCTCTGAAAAGGAGCTTCTGCTGTAGGTGAGGTTCTTCGTGGAGACTATCATATTTCCGGCAGGGGAGAATGACTGCCAGGTTCCGTTCGAGTATGCTCGTACTTGATAGGAATATATGCCTTCCGCCTTGCCGCTTATGTCGTAGGAGTGCCCTGTCACATTACTGTTGAGGGTTGTCCAGGAAGAGTAAGAGACCATTTCCGTGTTCGAAATTTGGAAATCGTCGGCGGCGAATCCGAAGGCCGGGAATGAGCCCCCGCCCGATGCCATTTCGAAATTTGCGACAAACCTGAAGATGCAGTTATCGTCAAGGTTGATTCCAGCCGCGCTCATTTCGGTATAGCTGTATGACCTCAGCGTCCACGAACTTATTTGTCCGCCGGCATCCGTCCCAAGAGTCTTCCAGGTGTTTCCTCCGTCGTTGGATATCTGGTATTTGAGGTATCCGCAAGCGGCCGAGAGTTGTGACTCGACATAAAATAAAATCACAGTCGAGACTCCAACTTTGAATGTGTTACGCATCGAGAGCGCCTGGACATCCGAGTACCATTTGGATCCGTCGTATGTTTGGAAGAGATAGCTGTGGGAGCCGCTTCTCGCTCCAGCGCTGGAGCGCCTTGCATCGCCCTGGACTATCCAGTTTTCCCATGTGAAATCCTCGTTTTCCGCACCGTCCGAGAAGTTTGTAGTCGTCGAGGGAACGCCTTCCTGTATCTCATACTTCGTAGCACCGGTGCACTCGCCCCATGACACGGTATAATCGCTTGTCGTGACTGCACTTGTAACAGTTGGTCTAAGGCTGGAGAGGGTATATGTCATTGTGTCTCCTGCGGCGGAGAAGTCGCTCAGTTCGTTGTATGAATAATAGGATGACATATAGGTTCTGTTGTAGTAGTGACTGCTCTGATACAGCATTGCGCTTGTGTGGCTGTTGGAGGTGTTGTCTTCGAATCCTCCGGAAATTCCGTTCGTGCTGGTCCAGACATCGCCCGCCTCGGAGCCGGCGCTCTTGAACAGTCCAAGCGAATCGTTGCCGTCCGCCTCCTCTATTTTCACGAGCGGATGAGACCAGGTGTCCAGGTCGTTGTTGGAGCTTTTCGAGTCAATGTGATAGATGACGATTCCCGGGAAAATCTGAGACGAATTGTCAAAGCCCGATTTTTCCCTGTTTTCCACGAGGAAATACTCGCCGTTCGACATCCCGTCCCGGATCAGATGGATGCCGTTCGAGTTCGAACATGATTTCGGCAGTGAAATAGATGCGGCGGAATGCACGAGGATCGGAGACGAGAATCCGAGGGAGACCTTGCACCATGCACTGAAGTGTGACGGGCTCTCCCCATAGGAGGAGCCGTTCCATGATCCGCCCGACATTAGGCACCAGTTGCCGAGACCGTTTGTGAGCTCGCTATAGTCGTAGAGATCCGGGAGTCCGAAGAAATGTCCCATCTCATGGCAGATCACGCCTATCCTTATTATGCTTGTGCTTGTCGTGCCGCCGCGGAGCGCAGGCTCAGTGTGGTAGCGTTTCATCTTTTTGCCGTCGTAGGTCTGGGGACTCGTCAGACTCCACTGGTGAGACCAGACGCAGTCCGAAGAATTACCGGAAAGCTCCTGTCCGAAACCTGAATGGATTATTGTAAGGCAGTCAAGCCAGCCGTCGCCGTCGCTGTCGCCTTGGGAAAAGTCAAATCCCGCGGCATCGGCGGCGGCAAGCGCGTCAATCACCATCTGTCTCGGGTTGGCATCAGGATTTCCTGCACCATAATAACTTTCATTCTGGGGAAGCTCGACCCACTGGCTGACTATGCTGGTGACAGTCAGTTTGCCATAGGAAACTTCCCTGTAGTAATCCTTCACGGAGCCGACGGCCCCGTCGGTACTATGGTTGTCCTGGTTGAAAAGATCGTTGTATTCTCCGGTGTCAACTCTTCCTTTTGATGCCAGCACTGTGCTTGCTCCGCTGTCCCAATGATCCTTGAAAGATGCAAGTATGACAATATTTTTGACTTCGGCTGTCCCGGATACTGGAATACCTTCTATCGGATTTTCTGCGGTGTCTGATTGGGATGCGGATGATTTGCCTAGCGAGTTTTCACTGTTACTTGTTATTTTTTCGACGGCTCCATTCCGGTCGTCCATTAATTCGTTGATTTGTTCTCTGAGAAGGCTTTTATCTGGCATGTCATTCTTCTTAAG
>DYRX01000276.1 GCA_020718525.1 Victivallis vadensis | reverse complement strand
AACCGGAAAGATTCCCTCGCTCCCGATTCCGATAGCGACCCCGACACCGATTTTTCTGGCTTGCGAGAACTCGGATCAAGGAGCAGAGCCCCTCGCTCTGAGAAATATAAATAGATTTGCAAAGATTCACAGATAGGCTATTTGTATGCGCAAGTATTTGAGGATATTTAGGACACATTGAGAGCGCAGTCGTTTCGTTATTTCAACAATTGTCGGTTCTGCCGCTTCTAGAGCGGTTCGCCGCGCAAAGGAGGTTTTTGATGAGCGTTGACAGCACAAATTTGAAGCAGGAAGCCCTTGATTATCATGCCATGGGCGCGCCCGGCAAAATTTCTCTCGAAGTCACCAAGCCCTGTGCTTCGCAGAAGGATCTCTCTCTGGCATACACTCCCGGCGTTGCGGAGCCGTGCCTTAGGATTAAGGAAAACCACGAAAATGTCTGGAAATATACAGCTAAGGGCAACATGGTCGCCGTTGTGAGTGATGGAACAGCGGTGCTCGGACTAGGCAACATCGGAGCGGAAGCAGGAATTCCGGTTATGGAAGGCAAGGCCGTTCTTTTCAAGCGCTTTGCCGACATTGACGCATTTCCAATCTGCCTCTCCTGCGTCTCCGATGAGAACGGAAACACAGATCCAGCCAAACTCATAGAGACGGTTGAAAGACTCGAGCCGGTTTTTGGCGGAATCAACTTGGAGGACATTGCCGCACCGGCCTGCTTCGAGGTTGAAACTGTCCTCAAAAAAAGACTTTCCATTCCAGTCTTTCACGACGATCAGCACGGAACTGCAATCATCTCTCTCGCCGCCCTCCTCAACTCGCTGAAGCTGGTGGATAAAAAGATCGAAAATGTCAAGTTTGTTGTCAATGGAGCAGGAGCGGCTGGAATCGCATGCAGTGAATATTACATCAGAGCGGGAGCAAGAAGGGAAAATTTCATCCTCTGCGATACGAAAGGCGTCATCTACAAGGGAAGAACCGAGAAGATGAATCCCGAGAAGGAGAGATTTGCCGCCGACACAAAGGCCAGGACGCTCGAGGAGGCGTTCAGAGGTGCAGATGTATTTGTAGGACTCTCAGTCGGCAACTGCGTGAACAAGGATATGATACGCTCAATGGCTTCTGATCCGATCATATTCGCGATGTCAAATCCGACGCCCGAAATCATGCCCGACTTGGCGCTTGAAGCGGGCGCGGCAGTCGTCGGCACGGGGCGAAGCGATTTCTCCAACCAGATAAACAACGTGCTGGGCTTCCCAGGCATTTTCAGAGGTGCTTTGGACACCCATTCGACTGACATCAACGAGGCTATGAAGCTCGCGGCGTCCAAGGCGCTCGCCGAAATCGCGTCTGAAACAATTTCCGAGACCGTCATGAAATCCCTTGCGGCGGCATACCCGGAAGATGCTAAAAAAGGAATTTTCAATGGCAAGTCCCCGCTTGGAAAAAGCTTCGTGATACCCAAGCCTTTCGATCCAAGGGTGGTTCCAAGAGTCGCAAGATATGTCGCAGAAGCCGCGATAAGAACAGGAGTGGCGCAAATACAGATAGCGGATTTCGCCATATATGAAAAGCAGGTCGCGGCAAGAATCGCCGGAAGCAGAAAATGATTGAGCCACTATCCAGGCGCAATCATGCGCTCCTGAGATCGCTGTTCAGCAGGCATGGAAGAAAAAAGAGCGAGTTCTGCGTATGCGAAGGCGTAAAAGCCTGCAAGGAACTGCTTCAAATCGCGCCGGAGAAAGCCGAGTTCGCAGTCAAGTCCGACCGCTTCCCGCGCGACTCTTTTGACTCCCTGCCGATCTTCCAGCTCTCCGAGAGCGAATTCTCAAAAATTTCCCCGATGAGCAATTCGGAGGGAATCCTCATTGTCGCAAAAGCTCCAGATGATCATTGCGGTCCCATTGAAACAGAGGGACTTACGATTTTTCTTGACCGCATTTCGGATCCCGGCAACATCGGAACAATAATAAGGACAGCACGCGCGGCAGGACTTCAGGAGCTTTGGATTGGCGAAGGCTCGGCGGATCCGTTTTCAAGCAAGGCGATAAGGGCCGCCATGGCATCCCAGTTCGCACTGCGGATCAGGAGATTCCCCGATGCCGAGTCCGCCGTCTGCGAATTCCGCAGAAATCCATCTGCAAAAATTTATCTCAGCAATCCACACAAAGGCGCAAATTGCTTCACCGAAAAGGGCATATTTGAAAATTCCATGATCATCTTTGGAAACGAAGCAAATGGATCCGAAATAGGATCCGCATCCGTCATTGACCTCACAATTCCAATGCCCGGCGCGATAGAGTCAATCAACGTCGCTCAGGCCTTCACAGTGATTGTCTTCGAGTATCTGCGAAGAGTAAAATTTTCAAATACAGAGGAGAGAATCTAGGCGCATAGGTCTTCGTATGCCGAGTCTTCCAAGCATAGAATTATACGGTTTCGTCTCCATGGAATTCTTCTAGCTCTTGATTTTTCCTTGAGTTAAAGTATCCTAGGTGCTTGTGTCGCGTATTTTTTTCTCCACGATAATAGGGCATGGGTCAGATGTCAGAAAAAAATGCCGTATCATATTTTGTAAAATGGATTTGGCCATACTTTTCCCGCTACCCTCTCTTTCTTTTTCTTGCTTTCGTCGCGCTTCTCATAGAGGCCGCGTTCAATGCAGTTTTGCCGGTCAGCTTCAAGTACATCATTGACTATGCTCTGATTGGGTCGGACATGGTCGTCGAGCACGGGACAAAAAAAGATGAGCTCCGCCTTATCCATATCATCATTCCGCTTTGCATTGGAGTTGTTCTCACGACCGCCATAGGAGTCGGGCGCAGATATCTGTCCCAGTCTATCCTTGCCAACGTAATCCGCGACATACGCATCCGCCTCTTCGACCATCTCCAGCGCCTGTCCATGTCTTTTTATTCGAGGCGTCAGACAGGGGACATTCTCTCTCGATTTTCAACCGATCTGGCAAGCATCGAGACAACTCTCCTCAACACGGATGCCTGGGTGATGCTTCCCGGCATGAATGTCGCCATAGAAACCGGAGTTCTCTTCTATCTCGACTGGCGGCTTGCAATTCTTTCTTTGCTCGTATGGCCTGTCTGCCTCTTTGTTCCAAATCTTTTTTCCGCCGCGGCGACTAAGTCAAGCCACAAGAAGAAACAGGATGAGTCTGTCGCGCTTTCGCTCCTGCAGGAAAATCTCAGCGCCCGCGCCGTAATCCGCGCATTCGGACTGCAAGACTGGTCGAGGGGCGTTTTTATTGAAAGGAACACCCATCTTTGCGCCAGTACGCGCCGCTACGGATTTCTCAGCGCTCTGATTGAGCACATCTCCCTCGTGGGAATCATCGTAATGCAGGTCCTTGTCCTTGGAGTAGGCGCGTTCATGGCATGGCGCGGAGACATAAGCATAGGCGGGCTCACCGCCTTCCAGGCAATATTTCTTTCAATGAGCCTCAATCTCGGCTATATCACTCAGTTCATGCCGAATCTCATTCAGGCGACCAGTTCGGCATCGCGCCTCGACGAGATTCTTACGGAGAAGCCAGAGATTGATGACGCTCCGGACGCTATAAATCTTTCCGAATTCAAGTCCGAGATCAGATTTTCCAATCTGAGTTTCGGCTACACGCCGGAAAAGTTGAATCTCGAAGATATTACAATCTCCATCAGGCGCGGTGAGCGTGTCGCGTTCGTCGGCGGAAGCGGCTCGGGGAAGTCAACGATACTGAACCTGGTCATGCGCTTCTACGATCCTCAGAAGGGAGCTGTGTCAATAGACGGCAATGACCTGCGCTCTGTTGCACAGAGCTCCCTGAGAAATCTCATGGGCGTGGTCTTTCAGGAAAACTTTCTTTTTGACCTTTCGATAAGAGATAATTTGCGACTTGCGCGCATTTCGGCAAGCGATTCGGAAATCGTGGATGCCGCAAAATCTGCCGAAATCCATTGTGCAATCATGGAAATGCCCCAAGGCTACGACACGCCGGTTGGAGAACGCGGATCCATGCTATCCGGAGGACAGCGCCAGCGCCTGGCAATAGCCAGGGCAATCCTTAACAATCCGCAGATACTAATTCTCGACGAGGCCACGTCTGCTCTAGATCCTGTCACGGAAGAGGCGATCAACGCCACTTTGGACAAGATTGGCAGAACCCGCACTGTCCTCATGGTCTCGCATCGCCTCGCATCCGTGAAGGGCATGGATCGAATCGTAGTGCTCGACCACGGAAAAATTGCAGAGGACGGCCGCCACGATCAGCTTCTTGCTCTGAACGGACTCTACGCCAATCTCTGGCGCAAGCAGAATTCAGGCGCCCCCAGCTGACAGAGCTCCTCAGTGGCTGTTGCGAAATAACTTTTAAATCTAACGCCAAGAGCGGCGCGGGCGGAAATCGGGGTAGTTGAGGGTAAATCACATGAAATATTCTCTCACAAAGGCGCAAAGGAAGAATGAAACTTGCCTGTCCTGGAAGGACAAGTTCTTGTCTTTTAACTTGGCGGCTTGGCGTGAGAAGAAAAAGAGTTGAATAACTCCTCACGCAAAGGAGCAACGGGCGCAGAGAAACTGCTTGCAGTGCAAGTTTTTCCGAGTAAAAAGCAAAGAGCATTATTTTACTACGAAACACGCGGAATACGCGAAAAGTGTTTACAGTTTAACAGTTTACGGTCAGAGGCAGAAAAGGATTTTTAACCACAGATGGACACTGATGAACACTGATTTTTTTCCAATAAGGGGACGTTCACACTTATCTCATTAGCAATAAAGATGATATAATCTGATATAATTTAATCGTATAGGAAATTGTTTTTTTATAATTTTCGTAATCGTAGTCGCTATCACTATCAGCGGAGCGGTAATCGATAAATTTGTAAACCCGATTACGATAGCGATTACGACAACGATAGCGAGTCTTGGAACGTCCCGGCGCAGACGGTTAAATTTTTTGTATGGGAAGATATTTGGATATTGGGTAACCGTTAAGCAGGGGGGGCGGTGCTGAAATCTATATTGTTCTTGTGATTGACCTTCCCCATCTGTCCGATACGAATATTGCTCTTGCATCTGGCATTCCAGGAATGCGGCATTTTCTGATTTCACGGAATTTATCTGGCAGTCCGTCCCCAATTTCTCCTATCCGTTGATTGTCCCCTACGGCCATTGCGTCAAACGGGAACGAGATGAGTCGAAGGGCAAGAAAAAAATCTGAAGGTCCGACGGAAGCCGTCGCCGAACTTGCCAGTGCCGAAAAAATGGCGGCATCCGCGGAAAGGATACTTGCCGCCTACGAAAAGATTCCAGACAGCGAGGCCGTCAGGGAGACTGTCGGGCGGGAGACAGCAAATCTTGTCTCCGCGCTGAAGGACATCCGCAGGATACTCGGGAAACTGCGCTCTTCCGAGCTGGAGGAACTGGAAAGACTGCGGGAGTTGAATGAGGAGCTCAGGAGC
>DYRX01000037.1:19344-21366 GCA_020718525.1 Victivallis vadensis | reverse complement strand
CCGACTGGAGCATCGTTCAAGTCGGAGATCTTAACGGCGATTTCAAAGACGATCTGCTATGGAGCAACTCCGCTTCCGGGCAAGGAGTAGGCTTCCTCATGAATGGTGTCACACCGTCCTCCACAGGAGTGATATACACCGTCTCCAATCCTGACTGGGAGCTCAAGCGCCTCCTAGACTTCAACGGCGACGGCAAGGCTGACATCCTCTGGCAGCAGTCAAGCAGTAGGAAGGCGATAGACTACATCATGAACGGCCTTAGCATCAGTTCCTATGGCACAGCCATAAACAGTGGCAACAGGGAAGTCGTTTCTCCATTCTGCGACTGAACTGAAAAGAAGCTGCCGTTGAAAAAACTTTTTGGAAATAACGTTTTTATTTTTGTCATCATTGTTGCGGCGGCGGTTCTTCCGTGCATCCAGACAATCCACGGAGAATTTGTCTTTGACGATATTCCTCTCATTGTCGAGGATCCGTTCTACGCGGAAGAAAGCAGTCCAGTCATGTGCTGGAAGCGGTCTTTTTGGAAGGAAAGCCGGAGACAGGGGCTCTACCGGCCGCTGACCGTGTTTTCATACTGGATCAATGCTAAAACTAGCGGCTTCGATCCTCTTCCATTCAGGCTTGTCAATCTGGCATTGAATGCGGCAGTGTCAGTTCTTGTCTACAAATATCTATGCAGGCTCCGCGCAGGAACTGCTGCTGGAGCCCTGACTGCCATTGTCTTTGCACTGCATCCAATTCATACAGAAGCGCTTGCGCCCGCATTTGGCAGGGGAGAACTTCTCTGCGCCCTATTTCTGCTTTCCGGGCTGATTTTTCATTCATATGTCAGAAAAGCCAAGATCTACTGTATTCCGGCGGGGCTCTCCTTTCTTCTGGCATGCTGGTCAAAGGAGCATGGGGTCGTCTTCATTCCTTTGTGCTTTCTGCAGGACTGGTATCTTTCGGGCGCGCCAATTTCCAGAATCCGGATGATTCTTGCGGATTTCGCACGGATATCTTATGCATATGCGGCATATCTGGTCTTTTTCGCATTTTTCCTCTGGACGAGGTTTGCCGTTCTAGGCACATTTGTTCCTGCCAAGAACAACTTCGAACCTGCTATAGACAATATTCTCGCAATTACACCGCAACCTTTGAGATTCGCCGCCGCAGTTGCAATTCAGGGTTATGGAATCAGGCTTATGCTCTGGCCGGACACCCTTTCACACGACTATTCCTATGCGCAGATTGTCCCTCCATCGAGCGTATTCAACCTGGAGTTTCTTTCAACTATACTGCTGTTTTTTGGGGTTCCTGCGCTTTGCGCATTTTGTCTTTCAGGAATGCGCAGACTATGCATATTTTTGCCATTGGCGTATCTTGTCTCGATTTTGCCTGGGGGAAACCTGCTGATTCCTTCAGGAACGGTTTTCGCGGAACGTCTTCTATATTTCCCGAGCCTCTGGATCATATTCTTTTTCGTAACTCTCTTTTTGCTGACTTGGCAAAAATCGCAGGCTGAAGTGGAAAACCGGACTGCAGGCCGGATTCTAAAATATGCATTGGCAATCACTGCTATTATCGCAATCCTGTCGCTTGGTGCAAGAACCATCTTGCGCACGTCAGACTGGAATGACGAAATATCGCTCGCGATTGCCGGCTTCAAATCGGCACCGAAGAGCGCTAAAATCTGGAACAATCTGGCTATACAGCTTGAAAGGGAAGGAAAGCTTCAAGAAGCGGTGGCGGCGGCAAGCGAAGCGATTAGAATTTATCCTAGATACACTACGGCATATGCCAACAGGGGGGTGTGGCAGGCGCGGCTGGGGCACTTGGAGGAGGCGGAACATGATCTGCGGAAAGCCATTTCCCTCCACTACAAGCATATACCAGCCAACTACAATTTGGGCGCTCTGCTCTCCAACACTGGTCGCCTTGAAGAAGCAGAAAAAGTCTGGAGCGAATCCCTCAATAACTCCCCGCAACAGGCGGGACTTCGTGCCGAACTTGAAAAGCTCAGAGCAAAGATCCGAGACA
>DYRX01000037.1:0-19244 GCA_020718525.1 Victivallis vadensis | reverse complement strand
CAACAGGCGGGACTTCGTGCCGAACTTGAAAAGCTCAGAGCAAAGATCCGAGACAAAGCAGATCTAAAGATTCGCTGAATATTTACTTAGAAGACGGGATGCAGAGACTCAGCGCTTTCCTGTGCTTCCGAATCCGCCCGCGCCTCTTGAGGAGTCGGAGAGCTGATCGCAGAATTCCAGAGAGACCGGAGGAAGCGCGGAAATAACCATCTGCGCGATCCTGTCTCCCCGCTTGACCGTGTATGGCAATTTCCCTGCATTCAGCATGATGACCGAAACTTCGCCCCTGTATCCGGAATCAATTGTTCCCGGAGAATTCAATACAGTCAGGGCATGCTTGAGGGCAAGACCGCTTCTTGGTCTGACCTGCGCCTCGTAGCCGGGCGGAATTTCCATAAAAATCCCGCTCGGAACAAGATGTGGCTCTCCAGGGGCAAGCTCCATGTCAACCCTGGATCTTATATCGTATGCGGCATCGTCGTGATGCGCCTTAGCCGGCTTGAGATCCTCGCATGCTTCGAGCATTTTTATTTTGACCGTCACAGACTGGGACATTATTTTCTCCATTCGGCGTTGTAAAAAGCGAGGAGCGTCTTGTCAGACAGCGTCCCTTTTTTGAGTCCAGGAAATGGTTTCCTTCTCGGTTCTCGGCTTGTTTTCGGGCTTGACAGCGGACTCGAACTTGTTAAAAAGCTCCTGGAAAATTTCAACAAAGATATTGAGATTTTGTATGCGCTCTGCGAAGGCGGAATTTGCCTCCAGCTCCTCTCCGTCGGGCAGAGTCATGCCCGTGAAGGAGAAGCGGTCTGCGTCGAATGTGAATTTCCAGACTTCCTTGCCGCGCACAATGCAGATCTTCGCCTTGCGGAGTTTTTTCCCGACTATGAGGGCCGCCTTGACTTCCGCGCTTTTCGCCGGGTTGCCCCTGCGGACGCTGGTTTCTCCGGCGCCGTCGGCATCTTCCGTCAGCGCGAGAGTGAATGGACCTTCGACAATCAATTCAAAAGTGCCGTACTGCTTGTGGGAAAATTTGGGGCTTGTCTCGCTCAGAAACCAAAGCCAGGTGAGGAAATCTCTTCCCGGGCACTGTCCGAGATCCTTGGTTGCGGAGCTAAAGCGCAGGGGATCAAGGACATCCGCCTTCTGCTTGCATGCAGAATACATCATTTCGTCAGCGTCCAGCCTCATGAGCTCCATCTTTGCAGTGCTGTAGAGCTTCTCCAGAAAGATGTCGCATATTTTCTGAGAGGCGCTTCCGAGAAAGAGCAGTTTCGAAGTCTGATCAATCACCAGCGGCACTCCGTTCACGCTTGGCGGCATCTGAGGAGTCCTCTTGTCGAGTATCCTCTTTCTGATCTCCTTGCGGACTTTGGAGGGGAGGTGCTGAATCTTGTTCTGAAGCTGATACTCGAGCTCCTCCTTCCTGCACTCCGCCTTGAGGAGAGCCGCAGGAACCTTTCTCTGCGAAATCCGCAGATGCACATGGATGTGGCCGCCGAGAATGGAAGTCGTATCGTCTATGTCTCTTTCGAGAAGATGCCTCCCGCTGACCCATCCCACGGACTGTTCGTCTTTGATTTCGTCAAGTTTTTCCGCGGCGTGCGCGCCGAAAAGCTTGAGCAGATCTGCAGGAATCTTGCCAGTTATGCGGAAGACGTTCAGCGGGAAACTGCCTGATTCAAACGGCATCTTGGATCTCCAAATTTATGAGTGCCGGGATCAAAGCTCTTCGCCAACTTCCCATCTGACAAATCTATTGACTTTGACACCAGGATTCGCCTTCTCCACGGAAAGCTTGTCATCCCTGAGCCACGGCTGTTTTGTCAGGCATACTTCAGCCTGCCATTTGGCAATCTTTCCGGTGAGTATCTTGTCGAGAACCTCCTTGGGCTTTCCAGAAAGCTCCGGAAGCGATGCGGCGATCTCCTTCTCCTTGGCAACGACATCGGCCGGGATGCAGTCGGGGCAGATGTATGTCGGGCGGAAGGCGGCGATATGCATGCATATGTCCTTGAGCGCGACAGGGTTGGACACTTCTCCTGACGCGTCAATGATCACGCCGATCTTTCCACCGAGGTGGAGGTAGGACGCGCATACGCCTGACTCACTGCTCCATTTGAGAGCCCTTCTTATCTGCATGTTTTCGCCGATTGTCGCTATCATTTCGGTCATGACCGGCTTTTCCGCGTTCTGGACGGCTTCGCTTATGTCTCCGTTTCCGGGCATTGCAGAAACCTTTTCCGTGAGCTCAGCCGCGTATGCCTTGAATTTCTCGTTCTTTGCGACGAAGTCGGTTTCGCAGAGGACTTCGACCATTGACGCCTGGGCGCCGCCTTTCGCGCAGATCTGGATGATTCCCTGCTTGGTCGAGCGGCCAGACTTCTTTTCCGCCTTGACAATTCCCTGCTTCCTGAGGTTTTCGAGGGCGAGCGCGAAGTCGCCATTCGCCTGCTCGAGGGCGTTTTTGCAGTCCATCATGCCTGCGCCTGTCTTGTCTCTGAGTTCCTTCACTTTGCTAGCGCTGATTTCAGCCATTTTGTTTTTCCTTGATGTTTGCTTGTTTGCGTTTTAGGGACGGCAGTATATCAATCACTCGGCGTCTTTGGCTTCAGCCTTTTCAGCCGCTTCCTTCTTTGCAGGCGCTTCCTGCTTGACAGGTGCGGATGCCTTCTTCATTCTGCTTGCCGGAGCGGATCTGCGGGAGTCTCCGCCTCTCGATCCTTCGCCTCTTCTGCCGCCGGAGGGACTTCTTTTCTTGGGGGCGGACTTTTCCTTCGCAGGCTTCTGATCCTGTGGTTTTTCAGTCGCCTCGGTCTTTCTGCGGATCTCTTCCTGAGCCTTTTCCTCCGCCACTCTCTTAGAGTTGAAGTCCGAAGCAATCTTTATGGCTTCCGCCATCGTGTCAAGCAATATTTTGATTGATTTGAGAGCGTCGTCGTTCGCGATGACCGGGAAGCTGACTATTTCCGGATTCGAGTTGGTGTCAACGATTCCGACGACAGGGATTTTCAGCCTGGTCGCCTCTTTGACTGCAATGCTGTCATGGCAGATGTCAACGACAACCACCGCGCCGGGAATTCCCTTCATTTCTCTGATGCCGTCGAGGTTCTTGTGAAGCCTCTGGGAATTTCTCTGCATTGCCGAGACTTCCTTCTTCTTCAGATTTTCGCTCTCGGAATTGGTTATCTTGGAATCAAGCTCGAGCATTTTTCTGATGCTCTTCTGGATGGTCGCGTTGTTGGTCAGCGTGCCGCCGAGCCAGCGCTCAGAAACGTATGGCATTCCAGTGCGGTCAGCCGCGTCCTTGACAGCCTGCTGAGCCTGGCGCTTGGTGCCGACAAAAAGGACCGATCCGCCCCTGGAGACAACGTCGTAAACGAATCTGCATGCGTCCGCGAGCTGATGGATTGTTGAAGCCAGATTGATGATGTGGATTCCGTCCTTTTGCCCATAGACGAATTCCTTCACTTTTGGATTCCAGCGCTTTGTCTGATGTCCGAAGTGAACGCCTGCTTCCAAGAGATCTTTGACCGACACTTTTTGCATGAGATCCTGCCTTTCCGACGTTGCGGCGCTTTTGCCAATCCGCGTCCGCCTCTGCAGGCGGCGGATGGAAAACGCCTTTTTGTTGATTCTTTGTTTCCGTTAAAAAAGAAAAACGGGCGGATAAATTAGCACGCTTTGCCGCAAACTCAAGCTGTTGAAAAGGCGATCTGAGAGTTTTTTTAAACGCGGAGTCAGTTTTCTCTCCTCTGTCAGACTGGCAGTGCCTGGCGCTTGGGCGTGTCGCGGCAAGGCGAAGAAAATCACAGTTCAGCAGGCAAAAAACAGCGACGATTTCACGTGAATAATTCATTGCGTCTCCTTTTCCAGAACTTCTGTCGAGCTTGCCGGGGGGCGGAATTCCAATTAGTTGAGGGTAAATCACATGAAATATTCTCTCACAAAGGCGCAAAGGCGCAAAGGCGCAAAGGAAAAACGTCATTTCTTTTCTGTCAAGAACCCCGAAAAGCATATATTGGCAAGTTGAATTTGCATTCGCAAATGCTATTTTCAAAATGGCAGAGGAACAGGCAATTCAATTTCGATGTTTTTTCGAGAACAATAATTCAAATCAGGGAGGAAGATCCGTGAAAAGAAAAGATGGCGGCAGATTTGGCGATTTTACACTCATGGAGCTTCTTGTCACGATAGGAATAATCATCTTTTTGATGAGCATAATGGTCTCGGTCTATTCGCTGGTCATGCGCGCCGGAGCCGAAAGCAAATGCAAGGCCTTCGTCAAAAGACTCGAAATCGCCATGGAGATGTACCGGGAAAAACACGGGTATTACTATCCGGCAAGCAGTAGCACTAGCTCTAAGTATCTCGTGATAAGCCAAAGTACTGCGGCTCTGGGGCTTGACGACCTCTACAAATTTCTTCAGCCAACAAGCTCAGAATTTGAGTTGGGAACAGGCACTCCGATACCAACAGGGTCTGTCGCTCTGAAAGACCCTTGGGGCGAGTATTATATATACACAAATCCCGGCTCGACATACAACAGGACCAAATTCGATTTTTACTCGGCCGGAGCGGATTTGACCATAGGTCCGTCTAACAACGAAGACAACATAGGCAACTTTTCAAACTGACAAATAAATAAGGAGACGCCATTAAATGCTAAATTTGTGCTTGTATCTGCCGACGGCGGTAAGTCCCTACTATGCGTATGAGACAAGCGACTATGTTGGCAAGGGCATAGTCCTTTTGCTCACTATTTTTTCTGTGTTCACCTGGTCAATCATGATTGAAAAGGGGATTGCCGTAGTGCGTGCGAAGAAATCCTGCGTGCTTTTCGCAACCCAGTTCAGGGACATCAAATATCCTCTGACCATGCTCAGGGTTTCTGAAATGCACAAAGGTCCTCTCGCGAAAATATACCGCTCCGGAGCAGACGAACTTCTTATATACTATTCTCTGAGTCCCGACAAGGCGCTCGATTATGGCACAGACAGATGCCCCAGCCAGAAGCTCAGTACAGCCCAGATCGAGACGGTCAGAAGCATTTTGGAGAGAACGGTTTCCGACCAGATTCTGCAAATAGAGGACCGTATTGGATTGCTCGCCACTGCCGTGAGCGTAAGCCCGTTTTTCGGACTTTTCGGAACAGTTTGGGGTGTAATGATGGCGTTCTGCGCGATGGCTGTGCAGGGAAAAGCCGACATAGGTGCGATGGCTCCCGGAATCGCTGGCGCTCTTCTCACAACTGTTGTCGGTCTATTGGTGGCGATTCCTTCGCTTATAGGGTACAACCTTCTGACCGCCACAATTCGCGAGATAACTGTCTATATGGACAATTTTGTCGAGGAATTCATGGCAAAAGTCAAGCTCGAACAGCACTAACTTGCATACTGTCATCCAAAAAGCGTAGTCAATTATTAGGCGGAGAAGATGGGGCGGCAAAAACAGAGATCTCAGTTGAACACTATCGGGACCATAGACATGACCCCGCTCATTGATCTTACTTTTCTCCTGCTGATCGTGTTCATGATTACAGTGCCATTGCTCGAATTCGGGGTTGATGTATCTCCTCCGGAATTCAATGCCGACCCGCTACCGGACGAAAAGAGCAAAGTTATAAATCTCGATAAGAACGGGATCATCAAGTTCGACAAACAGAAGGTGAGCCTTGCCGAGCTTAAGGAAAATATAAAAATGGTTTTGGCGCGGGACAGCAAGACCACTATCCTTGTCAGGGCGGACGGAGACCGGAAGTACGAGGAAGTGATGGAAATCATGAAAATAGTGAAGGAGGCCGGCATAAAAACCGTGTCGCTTGTCACCCAGGCGGAGCAGAAATAGGCCATGGCAACCTGCGAACAGGATCTTTTTGGCGGATTTGGCACTGAGCTTGTCAGCAAGCAGACGCGCCGAAAGATTTATCTCAACGTGCTTTCGGGGCACATCATCTTTCTCATGCTTCCGGTGATATTCTACTATATTCAGAGCCTCTTTCCAGAGGAGAAAATCATCAAAATCAATCTTGTGGATCCCGGACCTCCCGAGAAGAGCATGGTCGAGAAGGCGGTCGAGAAGGCGAAAGAGCCAGTCAAGGATCCTGAGCCGGAACCTGTTCCAGCGGAACCCGTTGTGAAAGATTTGCCCCCTCCTGAGCCTGCACCAGCCGAGCCGCAGGTAAAGGAACTGCCGCCTCCTGAGCCGGTACCGGCAGAACCCGTAGTAAAAGCACTCCCAGCTCCGCCTAAAGAACCGACGATCAAGCCTATCAAGGTGAAGGATAATATCAAGGAGCCTGTGCCCAAGCCGGTCGAAAAAACTGCGGTCGTCCCTCCCAAGACAGAAAAGAAGGGGCCGCTCAAGCCTGATCAGATAAAAATTTCCAAGGACGTTGTCAAGGGAAGGAAGCCGACGCCTCCGACACCGGTCTTCAACAGCGGAGAGTTCATAAAAGGGCTGAAGTCCGCCGTCAAACAGCAGACTTCTGCTTCTTCCTCCTCGTCCAGGGCGCCGACTGGCGCAGTTTCGGCAGAATACTATGATCAGGTTTCATCATATTTGTACAGACTCTGGCGTCAGCCGATGAAATCCCTGCTCGGAGGTAAAACCCCTCAGGTGAAAATTCTGCTCAAGATTGACGGATCTGGCAGAGTCCTCTCGGCAAGAATAGTGTCCGCAAGCGGAATATCGGCAATGGACGAATCTGTTTCCGAACTTCTTTCGAGGCTCAAGACAATTCCTGCGCCACCAGATGGAAAAGCCGACGAAATTGCAGTTTCAATGGAGATCGCCGACGATTAACTCCTAGCAGTAATTATCGGTGCCAGTGTCGGAGTCGAGAAGGAATCATAATATTTTAGTCGCTGTCTAAAAGGTATGCACGCCAAACGGTGAATGAAAGGAGTCCGATGAGACTGGTCAGAAATTTCTGCGCACTTCTATTGCTGTTTTCCCCATTTTTATCCATCGGCGGAGACGGAGACGCGCTCGTGAAAAAAGAATCTGCAACATTGAAAACCCAGTTCGGGGACATCGTGTGCCAGAAGGGTATGTCCTTCAAGGTGACAAACAAGGGCGCGGAAGACTGCGAAGTTTCCGGGGACTGCTTCGGCTTTCCAGTCGTCGGCACTATGAAGATCGCCGATCTAGATTTCTCTCCTGCAAGCTCCGAGGCCCAGAAGTCTCCAGCTGAAAATGAGCCCCCGCCTGCCAATCCAGAGTCCGCGGCAGGGAAGGAAAAAGATGCCAAGGGTAGCGCATCCAAGCAAGAGACTCCTGAGAGCAAGCCAGTCTCAGTGAGCTACATGGGCAAAAACCTTTCAGGCGATTTCGTCCAATTTTTCCACAGCAGGCTGAAAGAGGACTATTGCCTCAAAAATCTCGACTCCCAGGAGCTTCTTTTGAAGGACAAAGTTCCCGTCGTCAATTCCGCCGACGACTGTGCAGGCCTGGCGGAGCATGACATAGTTGTCCTGGAAGGAAATCTCGTCTACGCCGAACATGGAGTTGCGGCTCTCGCAATCTTCAACGAGCTTTACACGTTTCAAGACTGCTTTGTCGCGCTTTTCCGGGACATCAACAGTCCTCCTCCAAAGGGCAGAAGCTACAAGGCTTATGCGAGTTTCGGCTCCAGCAAAGAGGTGCCGCCGATTGGCGAAGGCAGGGTAAGATTCAAATTCGAGGAACTTGACGAGAAAGATCTTTTCATTCCGATCAAGACCTTTTCAGAATCGCTCGAGTCTGGCAAGGAATATCAGATGAAATGCCCGAAGTGCGAGGGCAAAGGAAACAAAAAGGACATCAAGGGCAGAAATCAGCGTTGTACAAACTGCCGAGGCACCGGACTTCTCAGCCCCGAAGCTACCCTTAACAACACTGATGCCGAATTCAAGAAGAAGGGCAAATAGAGCCGATGGCGCGCCCGACGAAAATATTTTTCCGCAGACTGCGGGACGCCTTTCTTTATTCTGCGAATTTCGCAACTCATCATTTCCTGATCCGCAGATCTTTCGTCAACATGCGAGAAATGCGCTTCATCGGTCTTCAAAGATCCGGAAATCACGCCCTCATAAACTGGATATTCAATCAGAGCAAGGAAAAGAAGTGCCTCCTCAATTGGGTGCAGGCAGATTCAAATCCATTTTTCAGCTTCCACAGGAAAAGCACGCTCAGAGAATTTCAGCCGGATTTCACAAAAAAATTCAGTCTCAATCTGGAAAAGTCCGGGATCTTCTCCAAAAAGGAGCTTCTCATTTACAGCTATGAAGATGAGTCGCTGGAAAAAATAGCGACGCAGAACTTCGAGGAAAAGCATGACATGTGGGTCGGACGGAGCAAAATCCGCCAGGACATCCTCCTGATGAGAGATCCCTTCAATCTCATTGCGAGCAGGCTGAAGAGAGACGATGACAAAGTCGAGAACAGATACTCCTTCCGTGACGACTCCGAAAGAAAAATCATCATAGGTCTCTGGAAACAGTATGCCAGGGAGTTTCTCGGGCTCAGCAACCATCTCCTGCAAGACAAGATCTGCATCAGCTACAACAAGTGGTTTTTGGACAGGGACTACCGGGAGAAGATCGCGTCGAGGCTTGGAATTGAGTTCAGCGACAGTGGAATGGAGACAGTTACCGGTGTGGGCGGCGGAAGCTCCTTCGACAGCATCGGCTACGACAAGAAGGCGTCTGAAATGAAGGTGCTGGAACGCTGGCGCCATTACGAGAACGACAAGGATTTCAGAATGCTTTTCGCCGACAGAGAGCTGATGGATTTGTCCAAGGCAATTTTTGGAACTGTTCCAGGGCTCGAATGATCCCGGAGCCGCCTCCCGTTTCACAAGATCAATCAGCGCCATGCCGGAAGCATATATGCAAAGAAAAAAGATGTATTTTGAAGGATAGGAGTATAAAGATATTTTCTAATGTGGAGACGGAGCAACGATGAAGGATTTTTCACTTCTTGTCAAGCCTGCCTCCTTCAGATGCAATCTGCACTGCTCATACTGCTTCTATCTGAAAAAAGAGGAGATATACGGAAATCCTCCGCTGATGAGCGAGGAGATTCTTGAGAGAATGATCTCATCTTTTTTGTCTTTGAAGATGCAGAATTATGCCTTCGGCTGGCAAGGCGGAGAGCCGACCTTGATGGGACTGGATTTCTTCAGGAAGGTCTGCTTTTTCCAGGAGAAGTATGGAAGACGCGGACTCTCCGTTTCGAATGGACTGCAGACAAACGGCATTCTGATTGACGACAAATGGGCGAAACACCTGCAGAAATACAATTTTCTAGTCGGCATCAGCATTGATGGTCCGGCGGAAATTCACGACAAGAGAAGACGTTCAATTTCTGGCGGGGGCTCTCATGCCGCAGTCATGTGCGGACTCGAGGCGCTCAAGCGAAACCATGTGGAACACAATGTTCTGACACTCGTTTCCGAGTCCAATGCGTCAAGCCCTCTGCTTGTCTATAATTATCTGAAGAAACTCGGAGTCAATTATCATCAATATATAGAGTGTGTTGAATTCGACGCCGACGGATGCATCCTGCCCTTTTCTGTCGGATCCGCGCAATGGGGGGAATTTCTGTGCGCAATCTTCGACGAATGGTTCAAGTGTGACACAATGAAGGTCTCGGTGCGCCTATTCGATTCGATTTTGTCCAAGCTTGTTGACAGCCAGGCAAATGTCTGCGTCATGCGCAGGGACTGCAGAAGCTATTTTGTCGTCGAGCACAATGGAGACGTGTATCCCTGCGACTTTTATGTAAATCCCGAATTCAAGCTTGGCAATGTAACGACGGACTCCTGGAAGCGGATGCAGGAATCCGAACTTTACCGCAGATTTGGTGCCAGGAAGCACGAATGGAATCCACTCTGCAACTCTTGCCGACATCTCGACTTGTGCATGGGATCATGTCCGAAAAACCGCCATCCGAACGGAAATTCCCCTTCGGGAATGAGCGCGGTATGCGAAGGCTGGAAGATCTTTTTTAGCCATTGCCGCCCAAGGCTCGAAGAGCTTGCCTTTCGGATCAGAAAGGAACGGGAGGAGGCTTTCAGACTCCATAAAAATGCAAGCGAAGCAAATACAGCATCTTCGCCATCTGCCATAAAACCCGGCAGGAACGACAGGTGTCCATGCGGAAGCGGACGCAAATACAAACATTGCTGTGCCACATATCGCCATTAGTAGTACCGGCGTGTGAGCGCCGCTTCAAGATTCAAAGGCTCTGCTTGCACAGAGCACTCCGCAAGACGGCTATGCCGTCAAGAGCAGAGTTGCTGTCCAGCCTTCAGGCTGTCGTTTCTTCGATTCCGACAGCGATTACGAAAACGACGACGATTCGTTTTCGTCAAGGGATATCGGCCAAGACTTTTCAGGAAGATCTATCGAGTTTTTTCACGATTTCCATTTCATTTTTCTGGAGGAGTTTTCCTGAGGGGGCCAGGCTGAATCTGTAGGCGGCCAGCAGAATGGCAGTGAGGGCGGCGGAAAGAATCGCACCTGCAAATCCCGCAGAAGGCGAAAGCGTCATTGACAATATTAGCGGTGAAAAGTGGCAGACTGCGATGGGGAGGAGTACGGTCCCAGTTGTCGCCAGCACCGCCATTCCGCTGAGAAACTGGCGGTTGCTGATTGCCTTTCGCCCTTTCACCACCTCGTATGGCATCGCGTATGGCAGAATGATTGAGGTGATATTCCCAATCATCGCGACAACAAGAAATATTTGCGACAATGCCAGAAGCGCCATAAGAAGAGGAATTGCTCCGATATGGAGAACGAATGCAGGCACCAGCAGGAAAAGCATGGACAATGTTCCGACAAGGGGGATTGCGGAGATATTTTTCCCAAGCAATATCTTGCTCCGATCAACGGGACTGAGCACATAGGCCTTGAATCCGGCAAGATCAACTCCGAACGCATTGTAAAAAAGTATTGATGCCCCCATGAATGGCAGTGCAACTGCCGCCAGCGCAGAGATATACTGCACAAACTGCGATTCGGGAGAAGCTGCGCCCATGCCGTAGCTTCGCAAGAAAGGTACTGATGCAAATACCATTATCAAGAAAGTCGCCGCCATTTGCACACGGAGATTCGGATGCCTCAGCAAAGTGAGAAATGAGACTGTCGCCACGGCGCTGGTGTCATCCTTTAGCCATGGAATCTGGCGAAAGGTCAACGGGATATTTGAATACCCATTTTTTTCGGTGGGCGAAGCGGGAATCTCATTTTTCCGGACGGCGGAGACACCGCGATAAGAGCGGAGGGTTGTCTTGTATCCAAGGGAAAATCCCAGCAGTCCAAGCATTCCCATTCCGAGGAGCGCGCAAGACGCAGTTCCGTAGTTGCGACTGGTAAGAGAGCAGATTCCAAGCGGAAGCCAGCCGAACGGAACCGCACTGTTCAGGCGCATCAGGGTCTTATCTGATGGGACGCAATATGGGAAAGCTCTTGATTTGCTGGTCTGCTCCGTCCGCGCGGCATGATGCCGTCCCATAAAAGGCAAGACGTTGCATAGCAGGTTGGGCATCTGGCATAGCAATATTACAAGAAGACCGGCAATCGCGGCGACTGTCCGGCGGCGCCTCTTGTTCTCGAGGAGAGCCGAGAGCCAGCTCTTCATAAAATACATCCATGCTCCGATCATCCACAGGAAAGCGGCTATCAATATTGCGCCAGGCAAAAGCCGGAATCCTATTCCAAGAGACAGACCAAAAACTGCCCCGAGAGAAGACATGAGAAAAAAGAATGTGGAAGGCGTGATCAGCGACACCGCAACATTCATGAGAAAGACCATCTTGAGGGAGACGGGCAGGTATAGCATTTTTTTGAAGTCTATGACCTCTGAAACCTGAAGTTCAGAAAGGAATCCGGCGAGAACCATGAAAAGATAGACTGCGACAAAGGCGTCCGCAAAGAGGAGCAGGTTGGCGGTGGAAATATTTTTTGATCGAAGATTCCAGGCGAGAAAGAAAAACAGGATTCCTAGCCCAAATGAAAGAATGACTGCGAAGAGAAGATATATCGTCATGAATATTCCGGAGAGCATCTGCCCCTTCCGCCATGAGTTCCTGAGCAGAGCGATTTTCAGCAGAAAAAGAGCTTCAATTTGCTGGAACATGTGAATCGCCTTCCAGCCATGAAAGGTTAATCTTCGCCCTGTCCTGCTCGCCTACAGCAGTCACAAACTCCTGCTCCAGAGAGCGTTCCAAGGAATCAATACGTCTCTGCATGACAAGTTTTCCCTTGCTGATTATTCCGACATGCGAGCAGAGCTTCCCGACAATTTCCAGGATGTGGGATGTGAGGAAGATAGTTGAGCCTCGTTTTCTCAGGCTTGACAATATGTTCCGGATCAGGCATGATGCGATTGGATCAATCCCCTCGAAAGGCTCGTCCAGAAAGAGGATCTCGGGATCGTGGATGAGCGCGGCGGCGATTGCAAGCTTCTTGCGCATGCCGTGGGAATATTCCATGATCAGGACTTTCCCCTTTTTGTCCAGCTCCATCAGTCCGAGAAGTTCCTCCATGCGTTTGCCAAGGAGAGATCTCTGCATTCCATACATCCTCCCGATGAACGCGAGATATTCCGGAGCTGTGAGGTTTTCAAAGAGGCAGAGGTCTTCAGGCACGACTCCGATTTTCGCTTTTGTCGCAAGCGAGTCCGATGTGAAATCGCTTCCGAGAATGGAAATCTTTCCGCGGCTCGGTGCAAGAAGTCCGGTCAGCATCTTGATCGTTGTTGATTTTCCGGCACCGTTGGGACCGAGGAATCCGTAGAAAGAGCCGGACGGAACAGACAGCGCAAGATCATAAACGGCATGGAATCTGTCAAAGGACTTGCTCAGTCCGATTGTCTCTATCGCATATTCGCTCATAAGCCTCCAGAATAAATAAAGTCATTGTATGGTGCTTGTACCGCCCGGCATCCAGGACAGGCTTCAGCAATATTCCAGCTCGAGAATATAATTGGCAAGGATTGGATGTCAAGAGATCAGAGAACCCTGGATTGGGAGCTCTCCTCAGGAATTCCACGGACGCGATGGCTAAGATGCGTGATGCAGATCTCTTTCACCGCAGGGAATTATGAGAGTCGCTCATTTGAATTTCCATCTTGTCAGATGTAGATTTAATCCAAGTGAGGATTTAAAATCCATTTAGGAGCTTGAGCACCCATGAAGGAACTTTTTGGCACAGACGGAATCAGAGGCAAGGCAAACACCTATCCGATCACGCCGGAAGTGGCGTTGCAGGTCGGCAAAGCTATAGCGAGATCTTTTGGAGCCAAGGGCCACGGATCCGCAAAGGCGGTGCTTGGCAAGGACACCAGGCTCTCCGGCTACATGATAGAGACCGCCCTCACTAGTGGCCTTGTCAGCATGGGAATGGATGTCCTCGAAATAGGTCCACTTCCGACTCCGGCGATCGCCCATCTCACAAAGTCAATGAACGCGAGTTGCGGCATAATGATAACTGCATCGCACAATCCTTCGGACGACAATGGAATCAAGATCTTCGCCGAAGACGGATTCAAGCTTCCTGACGAGATTGAGCTCGACATAGAGTCTCAGGTGCTTGGCGGAGAAATCAACAGCGCGCATATAAGCACGTCTCTGATCGGAAAGGCGTACCGCATTGACGATGCGCGCGGCAGATACATAGAGTTTGCGAAAAGCTCAATAGGCAACAAGTCCCTCAAGGGGCTTAAAATTGTCCTAGACTGCGCGAATGGCGCCGCATACTGGATCGCTCCTCTCATTTTCAGAGAGCTTGGCGCCGAAGTGGTCAAGATCGGAGTCGAGCCCGACGGCTACAACATAAACAAAAACTGTGGCGCAACTTATCCCGAGGCGATTTCGAATGCAGTGATCAAGCACAAGGCGGACATCGGTGTAGCTCTGGACGGAGACGCCGACAGGGTGATCTTCTGCGATTCGAAGGGCAGAACCGTGAACGGAGACAGAATAATCGGAATCTGCGCGATTGACCTGAAAAAACGAAAACGGCTGGCAAAAAACACTGTTGTTGTCACGAGCATGAGCAATCTGGGGCTTCACAACGCCATGCGCGAAAACGGGATCCGCATCGAAACGACCGATGTCGGAGACAGATATGTGATAGAACGCATGCGCTCGAAGGGATACAACCTCGGCGGCGAACAGTCCGGGCACATAATCTTCATGGACTATGTGACTACCGGAGACGGCATCATCAGCGCCCTGCACATGCTCAAGCTCATGGTTGAGACAGGGAAAAAACTTTCCGATCTCGCCTCGTTCATGACGGAATATCCGCAATCTCTTACAAACATTCCGGTCTCCGTTAAAATCCCGTTCGAAGAGCTTGGAGAGCTTCAGAAAGTCCTTTCGTCATGCAAAAATGCGCTCGGAAGCAAGGGCAGATCTCTTGTGAGATATTCGGGTACGGAAAACAAGGTGAGAATTCTTGTCGAGGCTGAAAAAGGCAAAGATGTCGAGCTTTGGACCGCCAAGATCGCCGACTGCCTCAAAAAGGAGCTTTGCAGATGATTAAAATCAAAGTTCTGGAGTCCGATCCAAAATCTTCCCTGGAGCCGATTTTCTGCAAAATCGGGAGATTTCCTCTCGCGGGCATGCTCCTGGAAGACGCCTTGAAACTGCGAATTTCGCAGAAGCTTGCCAACGACTGCCCAGACATTGAAATTGAAATTTATGATGATTTCTGGCCTTCCTGCGACCTTCTCTCTGCAATACCCGGACTAGGGAATCGGACCGAGATCATAAGCGAGGGCGGCGGGACACTCATGGTGATCAGGAAAAGCGGCATTCCCGAGCTCGAGGCTGAAAAAATAATAGCAGATGAAAATTCCCTGATAATCTGCTATCCATGGGATATCCTCGAAATCGGTGAAGAGCTTGTTGCCGGGATCGCCGAAAACAGGATCGAGGGGAAAATCCGCGAAGGAGTAGTGATTGACGGGAAAATTCAGCTTGGCAAGGACAGCATCCTGCTTCCGGGCGTCTACATTGAAGGAAATGTCGTCATTGGCGAGAAATGCAAGATTGGTCCGAACTGCTACATCAGGGGAAATACCAGCATCGGCAATTCCTGCCATATCGGCCAGGCCGTCGAGATAAAAAATTCCATTCTTCTGGACAAGGTCTCGGCCGGACATCTCAGCTACATCGGAGACTCGATTGTCTGCTCCGGCACCAACTTGGGCGCTGGAACAATCACGGCGAATTTCAGGCATGACGGAAAAAACCACAGGTCAATGGTTGACGGCGAGCTTCTCGACACCGGGCGCAGAAAGTTCGGAGCTGTCATTGGAGAAGGCGTGCACACCGGCATACATACGAGCATATATCCTGGCAGGAAAATATGGCCGCATGCCTCGACCCGACCCGGAGAAACCGTGGCAAAAGACATCGCTGATTCTCAGCAGTAATACTGAAAATTATAATCACGGCGAAGATAAGTTCTGCAAGAAACTAGGGATGGAACTGTATATGAGTGCTTTGGATAATTGCCGGGCTCTGCACAGAAAAATGAAGACATTCGTCTTTGTCAGGACGCTCGCTTCCACTCTCCTGGTCTCCTTTTCAATTTGCGGTGCTCTCATTCTGATCCTGCGCCACCTCAGGCATGAGGATGGGCTCATACTCCCGCTCATTCTCGCCTCGTTCATGATATCCGTCTATTTCGCCGTCCGCACAGCCATGAGAAGCCCTTTCCGCATTTCCGACACAGTTGCATGGATTGACAAGGAGCTCTCTTTCAACGGACTTCTCATGTCTTCGCTCGAAGCTGAGGGGCTTTCGGAATGGGACGGGAGGCTCGGCTCACATAAAATTCCCAGGATTTCTTTCCGCGCTCCCAGGATATTGCTTCAGATCATTTCAGCTCTTGTTTTTCTTGTCCTCTGCGGGACAGTTCCGATCCCTGAGGAAGATGATGCCGCAAACAGGAAGCTGGACATTGAGAAGCATTGCACCGAGATGATTGCAAAAATTGAAATTCTTGAAGAGAGCGGAGTCATAGAGCAGGACAGAAAGGACTCCCTTGCCGAGGCGATAGATAATTTGAAGTCCTCCAGTTCGGCGATGAACCCGGCGAAAACCTATGAGGGTATTGACAACGTCTCCGCCAGCATCGCGGCGATAGCCGATCAGGCGGTCAGAAAAATGGAGGAGGCGGCAAAAACAGGCGAGGAGCTTGAATGGGCGGCCGGACAGCTCGCGGATGCACCCAACGAAGAACTTGAAAAAGCGTTAAGAAAAGCGGCGCAGGATCTTTCCAGCCTCTTAGAAGCCAATCCCGCGCTCAAAGGCATCTGCGAGAAGGGCGGATGCTCTCCGCAGGAAATGCTCAACGCTGTCCTCAAGAAGACTCCTCCAACAGACAAGGCGATGCTCGAAAAACTCTGCAAATCAATGAAGAGCGCAAAATCAGGCATGGGCTCCTGCATGAAAAAAATGTCAGTCTCCAAATGTTCTAAAAACGCCGAAAACAGTCTCAAAAAATTTTTTGAGGACAATCCTGCCTGCAAGACAAGTTCCCAGTCATGTCCCGGCGGAAAGCCAGGCTCCGGTGGAGTTTCGAGAGGCAGAGCGGACGCACCGCTGATATTCGGGGAGGAAACACAGAAGCTTGCAGACAAGCTCCCGCCCGAGCAGATCGAGGCGCTTGGAACGCAAATTGATTTCAACGAGACAATCGGCGTCAGCTTTGCCGAGCCTGAGGAGGGGGCAATTGACGACGGAGTGAGCGGGGCGCTGAACACGAATGTCGGCAAGGGAGGGGAATCAAAAAAATATCCAGTCTCTCCCTCGAACAGAAAAATCCTGAAAAGATATTTCGACCAGGATTGAGGACCTCTCCAGACTCTCCTCTTATTGTCCAGCACTCGTTGCCAGCTCTGAAAACAATAGCAAATCAAAATCCCTCGTTTTGACAAAAGCAAAAGATTATCCTATTTCCGAAGATGGAGCAAAAAGCCGTACACCCTGTCATGATTGGCGAACGTCAGACCGAGGAGGCGGTTGCGACCATTCTATCAAGATGGGATACTCGTTCAGCGAATCTTTAGATCCTCCGCATTTGCATGATATATGCAGTCGCCTGGCAATCTCAGCCACGGACTCCCCCTCGCCAATCCAGACGAGAGCCTGGACTATTTGGTAGATGCGCAGGTTCTTTGCCTTCCTTGCTCTGGCAAGTTCCGACCGCAGACATGCGGATGGCTAGAAGTCCTTCATGAAGACCTTGATGTCTATTTTGATCCATTTGTCCAGTTCGGACTTGGAGAGCATTTTGCCGAAGACAAGCTTGCCGGCGTCCATTAGCCTGGCAAGAACTTCGTTGCGCTGTCTAGGAACATAGCCTATCTTGCGCCCCTTCGAGTCAAATATCGCTATCGCCAGATCGTCATGTTCGTTCTGTGGCTCGCGTCTGAAGACAAGAATCTCGTCGCAGGAAAGTGCGCCCGATATTTCTGCGATGTCATCGCGATAGGAGGTGCCTGCTATATTGCAGGACATCAGAAATATCTCCTTGACGAAAGGCATCGGCATTCCATCCGAACCGAAGGATTTTTTTATCGTATCGAGCAAGGCGGCATCAATTTTTATCAGGTAATTCTTGTCGTCCGGTCCCATATTGATCCTATTTTGACTCCCTGTCTATTGTTCTTCCTTGCCATAGGAATCGAGCATATCGAGGCATCTCCTTTTTTCCGCCTCTGCATGTTCCAATTCCTTGACTAAGCCAGTTTTTGTCTCTGAAATCCATCTTTCGTCTTCGATATTATCCCTCAGCGATAGCGGATGCCTGGCTTTGAGATCTGCAATCTTTTCCAGTAGCGAAAAAATAAGCTTCTCGGTTTTGGAGCATCTCTCCTTAAGCAATGATGATTTCGGGGTGTCAATTTTTATCTGTGCCTTCACTAGAGTCGCGAGAATACGCATTTCATCAATGTCCCCGCATTTATGTGCGGTCAAGATTCTTAGCCAGATATTTCTGTCCGATTCTGTCTGGTTCGGGTTCAGATCCGGGTGAAGTCTTTTTATGAGCGATCTGTAGATCGAGTAGAGTTCTTTGGTGTCTTCCATTGACAGCTTATCAGAGTTTTTCAAGTCCTCCGCCTTCCTGATTTCCTCCAACTTGGACTCAAGTTTTTTGCGCCATTCCGCGAATTCCAAATCGAGTGTCTTCTCGATTTGAGAGAGATCTGGTCTTTCTCCTCTGTTGAAATGAAACTGCATCAGCGAGATTTTTCGTTTTATGCGCCGGATTTCGACCTTGACAAGGAAAATGCCATACTCAACTACTCCAATATTAAGCTGATATTTGCTGTTGAGATTGGGAATGACAGTGCTTTGCAGGGTTTGGTATTCTCCCGCGAGCTTGGCAAATTCGTCTTCGAGCGAGTCAAGCCTTGCGGATAGAGCCATGGTCTCTGCAGACAGCTCGGGAATCGTGTCTAAATGGACAATTGAATCATCTGGCATTTTAACTTTCTGGGACGAACGTCCAATAGAAATTTGAACTTTTTCATCCCGGATTGTACATGTGGTGAAAATAGAAGTCAAGGATTAAATCCGAAAAATGTGACAAAAAACACCGAAACTTGCCTGCGCTTATGCGCAATCAGCCTGCTCCCAATTTGATGGCAGCATGCGAAGATAGCGTTAGCGCCCCCGATGGATTTATTTGTTCATCCGCTGTTTTTTTGTACAGGTCGAAAAGGAATTCAATGCGCTCCATGTCGGAGGCGAAGGAAGGCTTGCCGTATGTTCTGTCAACAGCCTTGTCCAGTTCGTTGTGTGCGCTGAGCAGATCTGGCGGCATTGTAATCGGATCATATAGGTCGGCAAGCGAGCTGTCGGGATGATTTGCACGGGCATCCAGCACCTCTTGTGCGTTTTCCTCAATGCACACGAAGAAAACAAAATACGCCACAGTCCTGCAGTTGGTCAACGGCGCGCGCATCCATGACGTAAAAGTTCGGCAGCACATCATATCGTCTCTGGGAGACATGCGCATCCCTGATGAACTGCGCAAGAACGTTCCTCACGAGGTTGAAAATCGGATGAACGGTTATCAGCGGTTTGATGCCGCTTGATTTGGAACTGGCTAAATATGTGGATTTTATACTGGACGATCTGAAATCTGAAGGCAGGCTGGCAAGGGTGACTCATCGTGAACTTGACCGTATAGGAAATTGTATTTTTTATAATTTTCGTAATCGTAGTCGCTATCGCTATC
>DYRX01000569.1 GCA_020718525.1 Victivallis vadensis | reverse complement strand
AAGGTACCCTCCGACGACCGCTGACTGCCTTGACGCGGCTACGGCCAGTCGCAGTCCTTCATGCGCCATGTCCTTTGTCCTAAGTGCTATGCCTAAGGCAAAGGCATTGCCATTCCGGACTGCCACTGACCATAACCGCTCCTAACGCGCCTGCACCCTTCGGGATCGCTCTAAATTGTCAGCATACCCTGAGAGGGAACCCCCGCTGACAAATTAGAGCTTGCAGACGCTTTACACACGGACGGCTTTGCCGCCGTGCTATCAATCCCCAAGCCCCTTAAGGGGATGTGAAAAAGGGCTCCGCCCCCATTGCTGGGCACCCCCGAAAACCAAATCCCGTTCTTGAATTGCCTTTTGCTCCCTTTCCCCTGTCCCGTTCCATCGCCCCCTGTCGCCCGTAATATACAGCTCTTTTCCATCTGGAATTCAAATTTTTCTTTTGAAAAAGTTTTGTGTCTTTGCTCAAAATTTTATTCAAAAGAAGTTCACTCCGCCTAAGTACGCCGCCTAAGTCGTTTTTGCCACCGTAATCGTGCTACGCCGAAGTCGGTGGAAAAAGCCGTCTAAGTGCGACGGCTAAGTCTGTCGCTCTCCCAAATTGTGAGTTCCATCCGGGAGCTGTGAAGAGACGGGCATAGGGGCGATAGACGGACAGGGCAAAAAAAAAGGAGGCAAAAATGAACGCAATTCAGAACGAAAACAGGGAATCCGGAAAAGGGCTCCTGAGCGGCCAAAGCAAAAAAGTTTCATCAATAGAGGAATTCATAGAAATCTGCACTCGGAATGCCTGGAAAGTCAGCCTCCGGAAAACGGAGGACATCGAAGAGATCCGCCAGGATCTGGCCGTCCGTGCCGTGGAAAAATGGAATTCCTGCGAATCAGCAGGTAAACCGGTAACATCCGGACTTGCCTGGCTCATCGTAAAAGATGAAACCTATGGCCGCAGATGGAGCGGCAGAGTTTATACCGATGCCACCTCCGAGGCACAAAGCCTCGACGAAGAACCGGAAGAAGGAATCACCGGCTCGATCCCGCCACCAGTCAGCCCCTACTTCAGAACAGATTATTTTGTGGAATTCATCGACTTCGTCGAGGTAATGAATTCAATCCTTGACGAGCAGAAAGCAAAAGTATTCGAGGCATTGATGGCAGGACATCAGCAAAACGAAATTGCCGGAATGCTCGG
>DYRX01000275.1 GCA_020718525.1 Victivallis vadensis | reverse complement strand
GCTTTCACGAATGGTTTAAGGGAACGGCGCATCGGCAAATCCCTGGTCTGCGGGAACCGCTTGAGAGAAAAATAAAAATGTTTCTTGATAATTGTCTTAGACGCAATTAACTTAAAGTAAAATGAAAACAAGAATAGGACAATTGGAATCGAATTTGCTGGCGTATGCCCAGATGCGGAAAGTCGAACTTCTCCGTGTCGGGGATCTCTGCGCTCCGCTTGGCATCACAGCCAAGCAGGAACGGGAGCTCCTGAGCAGGATGTGCAGGAGCGGAATGCTGATAAGGCTTATCCGCGGGGTCTATCTTGTCCCGATGCGGATGCCTCCAGGCGGCAAGTTCTCCATGGGGGAATACAGCATTCTTTCAAGGCTGATGCAATCTGTAGGGGCACGCTACCAGATATGCGGTCCGAACGCGTTCAACATTTATGGATTTTCCGATCAGATTCCCAGCCGGACATATGTCTTCAACGACAAATTCAGCGGCAAGAGGAAGATAGCCGGACAGCAGTTCGCATTCATTAAGTGCATAACGAAGAAACTCGGTGGGGTAAAAACCATTAAGACAGGCGATGGAGAACAAGTCTCTGTCTCAACGAAGGAACGGACACTTATTGACGCCCTCAATGAATGGAGCAGATTCGCAACTATGCCGCAGGTCTATGAATGGATTGATAAATCCGTAAAAATGGACAGGCCTTTCGCAGTATCCCTTGTAAAATGCGCAATTAAATATGCAGGGCAGGCATCGTTGAGGCGGCTTGGATATCTGCTTGACGGAATATCCAGAGATGCTGAGATATCCAGACCGCTCCTGAAGAAAATACGCTCTTCAAAGTCCTTCATTCCACTTGTCCCGGGAAAACCGGAAAAGGGCGGAGTTGACAGCAAATGGGGGATCATAAAAAATGAAGGCAAATAGTCAGTATGACATTCACTCTGACACAGATTTTTTCCGGGATTCCGTCCTTTTTACGGCAAGAGAAATGGGATTCCCTGCCGGTCTGGTTGAAAAAGACTATTATTGCAGTCTTGTCCTGATGCGGATCTACGGTGACAGTGGAACGCCTCTTGTATTCAAGGGCGGAACATGTCTGAGCAAATGCCACACGGATTTTTTCAGGATGAGCGAAGACCTTGACTTTATGGTTCCGATTCCTTCCGGAAGTCCAAGAAGCCGGAGAAGCAAGGCAATGGATGTCTTCAGGAAAATCTGGCAGAAAGAGATTTGTGTCCCTCCCTTCAAAGAAACAGTTGAACTTATGGGGCATAACAATTCGCTTCAGTATATAGGAGAGCTTGAATACAAGTCGGCATTGGGGGAAATGACGGGAAACATAAAAGTGGAAGTAGGTCTCCGTGAAGAACTCTTGTGTCCGCTCGAATCAAAGGGGGCGGCTACGATTCTGATAAATCCATTCACCCTCAAGCGATCATTCGCCCCATATCCGGTTAAAAATATTTCTATGCCAGAAGCGTATGCCGAGAAGATGCGTGCTGCTCTTACGAGGAAAGAGCCTGCAATACGCGATTATTTTGATCTTGATTATGCGGCAAGGGTGATGAAATTCAATTTTTCAGCAGACAACTTCATTGAACTTGTGGGGAAAAAACTTGCGGTGCCGGGAAATGAAAGAATTGACATATCCGAGGATAAGCGGAATGTTTTGAGCAGGCAGATCGGAGGAGCCTTGAAGCCAGTTTTAAGAGAGCAAGATTACATACTTTTCGATCTCGGCAGGATTTTCAAGCTCGTCAAAGAGCTCGGTGAAAAACTAATTCAAGACAAACATTTATGATACCATCAGTAATAGCAAGACAGGTTCGGCACGGGATAGAGGACTTTCTGGTGAGCACCTTCCCTGTCAACACCCCGTTCTTCAAGGGCGTATTCGAACGTTTTCTCGACAGGAAGGCTGACCAGGTCTTCAAGGGACCTTATATTTCCGTAAAGCTTCCTTTCAGGCCGGGCTTGAAGGGCAAGGATTTCTTTCCTGAAATTCCGATGAAGTATCCTGCCTTCCTGCACCAGGAGCAGAGCTTTGAGCGCTTGTCCGCCCACCCGCCTAAATCAACTATCGTCGCGACGGGGACCGGTTCCGGAAAGACCGACTGCTTCATATATCCGATGCTTGACCATTGTCTTGGGAAACGCGGCGAAAGCGGTATAAAGGCCATAGTGATCTATCCCATGAACGCCCTCGTCAACGACCAGGGGCGGCGCTTCGCTCAGATTGTCCACGGGACGCCAAGTCTCAAGGGCAAGGTGCGAATCGGCCTTTACATAGGAGAGCGGGGACAGGAGACAAGCGCGATGATGACCGCCGACAGCGTGATCACCGACAGGGATGCAATGCGTGCCGCGCCGCCGGACATACTCCTGACCAACTACAAGATGCTCGACTACCTGCTTATACGCCCGGAGGACAAGCGCTTGTGGGAAGGCAACGGCCCGGAGACCCTCCAGTATATCGTGGTTGACGAGCTTCACAGCTTCGACGGAGCGCAGGGAACGGATCTGGCCTGCCTGCTCAGGCGGCTCAAATCACGTCTGCTCGTTCCGAAAGGGCATCTTTGTTGCATCGGCACCTCCGCAACGCTCGGAAATACCAAGAATCCCGGCGAGCTCATTGATTATGCGGGCACGATTTTCGGGGAGCTGTTCACTGCCGACTCCATCATCGGGGAGAAAACGCTTGACTCGGACGAGTTCTTCGCAGGGACTGCCGCGGAACTGGCTGAAATCCCCCCGCCCGACAATTCCGCGCAGATGGACCCGTATTCCTACGCCTCGATGGAATCCTATGCCGGCATGCTGGCCGAACTCTGGTTCGGGATAAGAGGCGGACAACTTAAGGATGCTGTGTGGAGGCTGGAACTGGGCGAGAAGCTCAAGAGGCACATATTTTTCAGGAACATGGTGGCTGTGATTTCAAGGCGAATGCCTTCCGAGAGCGAGCTTGTCCAGGAGATGGAGAAGCTGGACGCGGTTTTTGCCAGGGGTGATTACGAATACAAGGAACGCCTGCTGACCGGCATCTTTGCGCTGGTTTCGATATCGCTCAGGAAGACGGACGACGGCGCCATAATGCCTTTTCTCAATCTCAGGTTCCAGACCTGGCTAAGGGAGATGCGCAGGATAGTATGCGAAACCGGCAGGGAGCCCTCCCTCAAGTTCGCCAATGATCTCAACTCGGATGAACTGGGAAAACACCTGCCCCTGGTCCATTGCCGGGAATGCGGATCCATGGGCTGGCTCACGTCCAAGAAAAGCAACGAATCATCGATATCCCAGGATCTGAACAAGATATACGAAGCATTTTTCCATCACAGCCCGACCGTCAACTTCATATTCCCTGACTCTTTTCCGGCAGGAGCCGGGCAGTACGATAATCTTTTCAGGCAGTTCATCTGTTCCAGATGCATGAAGATCATAACTTTCGGAGCAAAAAGCGAGATTAGCTGTCCCGCCTGCAAAAAAGGGGACAGTCTGATTCCCGTCCATGTATCGAATGAAATAAGGGAGAACAGCAGCGGGCACAGATATATTTCGCCGAATTGCCCGTATTGCTCGGCGTTCGAAGGGCTGACCATTGTCGGTTCAAGGGCGCCAAGCATGATCAGCGTCGCGGTCTCTCAGATTTTCGCATCGGTCTTCAACGACGACAAGAAGGTTCTGGCGTTCTCTGATTCGGTACAGGATGCCGCGCACAGGGCTGGTTTTTTCGGGGCCCGGACTTTCCGCTTCGGACTGAGGGCGGCCGTCCAGCAGTTCCTTTCTGCGGAAAAAGAATGTTTCTCGCTCTCGGAACTTTCCGGACGATTCAACAGCCACTACCTGTCCCTTTTCGGCGAAGAGAAGTTTATTTCCACTTTCATAGCATCCGACATGAAATGGCTTGATGACTATGAGCATTTGGAGAAGACAGGGAAAATCCCTTCCGGTTCAAAGCTGTCTGAGCTGTGCCGGAAAAGGGTTGACTGGGAGATTTTCAGTGAATTCGGATTCAGGTGCAGGATCGGGAGGACGCTTGAAAAGAGCGGGCTGTCTGTCGCAGTCTTCGATGATGCCAGGCTGAACTCTTCGGTAAACTCCGCGCTCGAAGCACTGAGGAATGAATTCGGAGGACTGCGCACTCTTTCGGAAAGAACTTTGAAATCCCTGATGCTCGGGTTCCTGCTCCTGCAGAAGAGCAAAGGCGGGATTTTCCACGGTGCTCTTGAAAAATACATCGAAGACTTTGGCAATTACTATCCCTTGTCCAATCTCGGATTAAATAAGCTGTTTATGCCCAAATTTGCAGAAGGTGCGAGAACGCCAGCCTTCATCTCTACCAAGCTTAGCAAGGGGTTCAACAATTTCCATCACGAGAAGACCTGGTTTGCCGACTGGGCGCAGAGGAATCTTGGGAGCCTGGAGCCGGGGATTCAAAAATACTCGAAGCGCTTCTACGAGATCATCTTTACCGCCCTTGTAGATGCCGGGATTTTTCATTGCAGGGAAATCAGGGACGAGAGAATATGGGGAATAATGCCGGAAGCCCTGGCCGTCGTGCAGGACGTCGGCCAGTTGAGGTGCGCCGTCTGCGGGCACATGATTTCAGCCGGAGGCGGCGAGGCGGATATCCTCGCAGAAGCTTCCTGCCTGAGGAGCAAATGTCCCGGGAACTATGCCAGGATCGAAGCCGGCAACACATATTACTCGAAGCTGTATGCATCCGCCGACATCCACAGGATCATCCCCTCCGAGCACAGTTCATTGCTGGAGAGAAGCACCCGCGAGGACATTGAAAGAAAATTCATTGCGGAAGATACCGATCCCGACGCAGACAAACGACGCAAACCGTGGTTCCCAAATCTTCTTTCCTGCACTCCTACGCTGGAGATGGGAATTGACATCGGAAACCTTTCCGCGGGGATTCTCTGCAATATCCCTCCGACAAAGTCAGGCTACCTTCAGAGAATAGGCAGGACAGGCAGGCGCGACGGCAACTCCTATACGCTTTCAGTCGCTAATGCAAAGCACCATGATCTATATTTCTTCTGCGATCCCAGGGAGATGATTGACGGCAATGTCGAAACTCCGGGCTGTTATCTCAATGCCTCCGCAGTCCTCGAAAGGCAGTTCACGGCATTCTGCCTGGACAACTGGGTGGCGAAGTCGGAGTCCGGCGTGGAAATACCCAAAAAACTGGGACTTCTTGCCGACTATGTGAAAAAAAAGAAGATCGGCAAGTTCCCCTTCACTTTCCTTAACTACGTTGAACTGAACAGGACACTTTTACTCAAAGAGTTCTTTTCGACGTTTCCTGAGATCCAAAATGATACTGCGCAAAAGATAAAATCCTTTGCAGAAGGGGGGGGAGGCAAGGGCAACATCTCCCATAAGATACTTGAAGCAATCGAGTCGGTCTCGAAGGAGATAGATGCACTGCGGACAAGAATCAAGGCTCTCAAGGGGGCAATAGAGAAAGCGGGTCAGTCC
>DYRX01000274.1 GCA_020718525.1 Victivallis vadensis | reverse complement strand
TAAAGAGACATAGTATCGTTATTTAGGAAACAGGACACTAGATGAGCGACGCGGCGGAAGTCATAAGAGTCATGAAAAAACTGAGAAGCTGTGCGGAGCTTCAGCTTCCCGATGATAGTTTTTCAGCAAAATAGTGCCATGCACCGTATATGCTCTTCCTCACAAGTTTACCTAATCAAGATCTGGTATTGCCAATTTTCCGGAAATCTACTGCTCCTCTCTTTTCATGAGGCGGTCTATTTCACGGAGAGAGTCTTCATTGATCGGGGTCAGAAGCGATTCGGGGATCTGCCTGCTCAGCAATGTTAATTTTGATGCATTTTCAGCGACTTCGACTCTGTCGAAAGCCTGAAAGAGGTCCTTGCCGAGAGCGATCACGCCGTGATTTCGCATTACGATGCAGTTGGAAGAAGCTGCGGATGAAGATATGCTGTCTGCCAAAGCCTGCGAGCCCATCAGCTCGAAGGGCACATAGTTGATTGCTCCAAGAATGGCGTATGATTCGGCAATCAGCCGGCAGTCTATCTCCAGCTTTGTGGCGGAGAGAAGCGAGAGGTATAGCGGATGTGCGTGGACAACCGCCGAAACGTCGCGTCTTTTCCTGTAAACCATGAGATGAAACTTGTGTTCTATGCTCGGGAGAGCTCTGGAAGGCGACTCCAGAATTTTTCCGTTGAGGTCCATCACGACGATGTCGTCTGACTTCAGAGACTCCTTGTCAATTCCGGAAGGAGTCATGAGAATCTTGTTGCTGACCATGCAGGAGAGGTTTCCGCCCGATGAGCTCGTGAGCCCCTTTCTGCAGAGCCTTCTCATGTAATATGCCAGCTCCCGCTTGAATTTGTCGAGATATGTCATTCAAATCTTCCTCTTTTTGTATTGAAAGCAAAAAATGAGGGGTTAAGATATAGGCTTGGCGCAGATATTCAAAATCCGGAGCAAAAATATATGAAACTTGGAATCATTGGCGGCAGTGGTCTGTATCAGATGGACGGGCTCGAGAGCATCGGACTGATCGAAGTCGGCACACCTTTTGGAAAGCCGTCCGACAAAATAGCGACAGGAGAGATGGGCGGCGTCGAGCTGGCTTTTCTGCCGCGGCACGGAAAAGGGCACATCATCACTCCAGGCGAACTAAATCACAGGGCAAATATTTTTGCCCTCAAAAAAATCGGTGTGACTCACATTGTCAGCATATCTGCCGTCGGCAGTCTGAAAAAAGAGATTCGCCCGCTTGACGTCGTGATTGTGGATCAGTATTTCGACAGGACGAAGAACGCGTCCGGGCACAGTTTCTTTGGAGACGGGATAGTCGCCCACGTTTCGATGGCGGAGCCAGTTTGCCCTGAACTTGCGAATATCGCAAAGATCGCCGCCGAAAAATCCATTTTGGAGACCTATGCGAAAAAGAAGGACCGCCCTCTGGTACACGCGAAAGGGACATATCTCAACATGGAGGGGCCGGCCTTTTCGACAAAAGCCGAGTCCCAAGTTTACCGCGCATGGGGGATGGACGTGATCGGGATGACAAACTTGGCTGAAGCAAAGCTTGCCAGGGAGGCGGAAATATGCTACACGACGGTCGCGATGGTGACCGACTACGACTGCTGGCATCCGGATCATGACCACGTGACGGTCGAGATGATTATAAAGAACTTCACGGCGAATGTCAGCCTCGCAAAGCTTTTACTGCGCAAGCTTCTGCCGTCACTGCCGATTTTGAAAAGGGACTGCAAGTGCCCCAGCGCGCTTGCTTCGGCGATAATAAGCTCTCCGGACTGCGTGAGCAAAGCCAAGAAAAGGCAGATGGAGCCCATCATAGGAAAATACATGCCGGCATGAAATTAGGCAGGGGATTTTATTAACTCAATACAAAGAACACGGAGACAGTTTGATGAGCGTCAATGGAGAAAAAAGCAGTTTGGCGACGGCGGACGTTGACTTCGAGTGCATTGGGCAGGACTGCTCTGGCGTGCTCAAATTCAATCTTATGGACGCGTCAATGCCGGGATTCCAATGCATCTGTCCGCTCTGCCACAAATCATACGCCTTCGAGGAAATGCTTAGAGACAAGCTTCATCGTCTTTGCGAAATGATCGTGGCGATAAGGAAGGCGGAGGACATTCTTGGCGACTGCAATGTTGCCGTGACAGTTCCAGGCAAAACCGTGAAAATCCCATACGCTCTGCTTTTGACGAGGCTGAACACCATGATCAGCTTTGAATTGGGAGGAAAAAAGGTTGATTTCCATTTTCGGGTAGAGCCGGCTTCTCCGGAAACATTCAGATAGATTCTTGAATCCCAGTTTCGCTGGAGTTGTAAATATTCACCGAACTACATCGTTCAGCGAATCTTTACGTTTTGCAATTGGCTCTTCAGTATTTCTCCAAAGTTTTTCAATGGGATTGAGATCCGGGGAAAAAGATGGAAGGCCATGTTTTCTCGCTTCGCGCACGCTCGTATTCCTCTTCCCCTATCTTGTCGCTGATAAAAAATACAATTTCCTGTACGATTAAATTATGCCTATTTTCGATGCGGATTTGGCTTGACGGGAATATTAGATTTGCTTGTGCGGAAGGACTTCCGCCAAGCAAATCTAGCGCCCTTTTGTCCTGATCGTCTTGTTTCTTTTCCTCCTGTGGAAAAAGACGTTTGCGGCTATGCCCGGAAGTCTCGGCAGGAACTTTGGAAGCATTGTCAGCGCCCCCAGTACTATGCTTTTTTTGGCAATGTGCAAAATTTTAGGAATGCTGAAGAAGTTCCTGTACATTTTGCGCCTCATCATGCTCAGCTCGTCCTCGGAGCAGAAGTCCGAGTAGATTTTGAAAGTTTCCCCAATGTGATATGCGGGGTTGTTTCTGACGAGTTCCTGGAGACCGGAATAAGGTCCTGCTCTCAGAGTTGAAAGGGCTATGCTGTCCAGACCGAGCTTCCTGGCGAAGGGAATAATTTTCTGCATGTCTTCGATGGATTCGCCGATGTTTCCGAGTATGAAGTACCCGTGGAGAAGCATTTTTGTTTTTTTAAGGACATCGAAATATTTTTCTATCTGCCTGGTGTCGAAGCCTTTGTTCATGGACTTGAGTGTCTCGTCTTTCGCCGACTCGACACCGAGCATGAGAAAGACAAAGCCCGCGTCTTCCATTTTTTTAAGGATGTCAGGACGCTTGGCTATCTCGAGCCTGGCATTGATGAAGAATTTCTTTTTTATCTTTTTTCCGATGATCAGATCGCATATCTTTTCGACCCTGTCCATGTCATAGGTGAAAAGATCGTCCGTGAAGCCCACCAGAGTGGCGCTTGTCATGGCAATTTCTGAGACCACCGATTCAGGAGATCTTGCGGACCATTTTCTTTTTGTTCCCCATGGATTTTTGCTGAAGGAGCAGAAACTGCAGTTGAATGGACAGCCTCTGGACGACGCGATCATGTCAACTTCCAGCCCCGTGCCAGCTCCGCCCAGGATCAGGTCGTAGAGATACTTTCTCCTTCTTCTGTCGGGAAAAAGATCGTTGTCGAGTTCTCCGGGGATTCTGTTTTTGTTGTGGACGATGGATCCGTCGTCTTTTCTGAAGCTGATGCCGCTGATCTCGTCAAGGGGCTTTCCAGAGCAAATCTCTTCGATCGCCTCTTCACCATCTCCCCTGACGACAATTTTAACGCGAGGGAAATCCTCCATCCATTTCGCCGGATTTTCAGTCGCATGCCTGCCGCCGACGACTACAAGGATTCCCTCCGGGATTGACGAGATCTCCTCTTTTATGAAAGCCTGATCTCTGTCCCAGTTTATAGAAAGGCAGAGCAGATCGGTGTCGGATCGTATGAAGTCGAGAGTGCGTCCCTTTTCCCTGCGCATGTCAACCAGATCGGTTTCTTCCGAAAAAGGACGGACTGCTTCGGCGATGAATTCGAGTCCAAGCGGAGGGAAAAAGCCCGCATCGTTGAGCTCTCTTCTGTAGGGGTAGGAACAAAGGACATGCCTGAATTTTTTCTTGCCGCTGTTTTCGTTTTTTTGCATCAGTGCCGAGCCTTGCCGGATCGCCGGGAATCATCGGAACTGGCATGCTGTTCAGCGAGCTGGGAAAAAAGCTTGTCCAGCGCGGGCTTCATTTCATCGAAACAGAGGCTGTAGCAGTCTAAATTAGAGCCAAACGGATCCTGGATGCTGTCCTGCTTTCCTTCTAAAAACTCTAGGAGGAGCTTTGTCTTTGAAAGAGCCTGCGGAAAGACCGCGCCCACGCTTTTTCTGTGCGCATCGGTCATTGCAACGATCATATCCGCATCCTGAAGCATCTTTCTTTCGAGCCTGGAACTCCTGTGCCCCGAAATGTCAACTCCAATTTTTCCCATCACAAGCTGGGAATGGCTGGAAGCTTCGTAGCCGTCTTCCGCCGAAGTGCCGGCTGAGGAGACATGCAAATTCAAAAGCCCGTTTTTTTCTATCAAGGCCTTGAGATATCCTTCCGCCATTGGACTTCTGCATGTGTTGCCACTGCAAAGAAAAAGAATTTTCATAAGAGCATCTTTCAGAAAAACTTGCAAGAACCGCATGCGACTTCGAAGCGAAATCCATTTTTGAGATGCGCCTGCGGACTTTCTCTTTTCTAGGATATTGCATGGGATGCGGAATGCAAGCGCAAAGCTGATTATTTCAAGAAGATATCTATAGTTTTTCAGATAAATAATTTCACAATTTGAATTTATTAAACTGAAAAACTATAAATGGCCATTGCCGGGGCCAGAGGCACCTACGGCGCATGCCCTTTCGCCTTGGGATGCTTGGTTCCCCATCTGACCCGTTAGGCGTGGTACATCGCATAGGGTCCAGCACCCGGCAATGAAAACGAAAAGCTACAATACATCGCTCTTTCCCTTCTGGCAATAGAGCCTGAAGGGAATTTTAAATAAACTTTTCTCTGAACTTGAACAATCTAGTCATCCCGTCTTTTATTTGCTTCTGACGGAGTCAAGCGATTTTTGCAGTTCAGCTTCGCATGCCGGGAAGTCCTCCTTCAGAGTCACGTATGATACATAGGCTATGTTTTCTCCGAAGTCCATGTAGAGGCGCAGTACCTTCATTCCGTTAGGGGCTTCTGAGAGGATTCTGAGAGTCTTTCTGCCAGCGACAGTGCAGTCTGTCCTCGATTCGATTTTCGCTCCGAATTCTCTGGACATCTCTTCTGCTTTGTCGCTGAAGTTTTTGCCTTCGAGCGGCTCGCTGAGAAAAAGTCCAGTGGAATCTCCATTCGAGCAGACCCCAGGACCGTCAATCTTCCAGCCGGGGGGAGCGTTCATCTCTATTCCACATTCGGGCAGTTTCATGAGCGATCCCCTCCGGGATCCGCCAGAAGCTTCTCCGCACGATGAAAGCATATGCGCCGCAAGAGCGGCAGACAAGAGCGTCACCAAGAATTTCACACGCATTTTTTCCTCCGCATGATCGCTTGAGACAATCCTTCGAGAAAGCAAAAAGGGAAAGCCCGTCAAGTTAAACTATTC
>DYRX01000036.1 GCA_020718525.1 Victivallis vadensis | reverse complement strand
GCCCTCATCCATTTGTTCGAGGTTATAAGGCACATGACACCGTTTTCGCCGAGGAGGCTTGCTCCTTTTTCGTAGAAGAGGCAGTAGAGGTCTCCGGTTTTTACGAAGGTCGAGAGGTTTTGTATTTCGAGCTCCTTCTGTTCCGGGGTTCCGCTGAGGGTTTGAATCTGGACATATGGCGGGTTGCTGATGATTATGTCGAATCCGTTGTTTTTCTCGAAGACATCCGGGAAATAAAGTTCGAAGAAGAAGAAAGGCTTGTAGTTCTGTTTTTTGAATTTCTCTATGTCCTTGAGCTTGTCGGTCTTGTCCTGTCCTTTCAGGCTTGTCCGTATGAGCCCCCAAATAAGTGTCTCGATTTCATCCTTCAGCCTGCCTTTCCGCTCCCGGTCAGATTCCTTGAAGAAGTCATCTTGGGCATTTTTTAGCTTTTCGCGGATTGCGAGAATGTTTTCTCCTCCGTCGAAGAGGCCGTAGTCTTCGACTTGTTCGCTTGTTTTCAGGATTTTCTTCAAGAGAGCATTGTTTTCCTTGAGTTCCTTGTCGAGGATGCTTTTTTCCGTGCCTTTGAGCTTGTCCTGGCTGTGGAGCTCCATATACTGGCGTTGCAGGGAATCGAGTTTTTTCTTGGTCTGTTCGATCAGTTGCTCGGTTTTGGTCAGAGCCTGTCTTTCAAGGATTGTCTTGTCGAAAATCTTCACGCCCTCGAAGGTTTCGAGGAGGGAGTTGCCCTGCATGAATTTAAAGTCGAGGTTTGGGAGTGCGTCTATTCCGTAATTGGTACTGGGGGGCTTGTCGGGCTTGTAGTCCTCCTCGACGATGAGTGAGAGCCATGCTCTGAGCCTCGCGATCTCGACGGCCATGGGCATGATGTCCACGCCGTAGATGTTTTCCGAGAGGATTTCCTTTTTCAGCTTATAGGTGTCCGGCTGGAATCCTGTGAGTTCGCGGAGGCTGATGAGGCCGTGCAGGACGCCCATCGGGAAAGCGCCCGAGCCGCAGGCCGGATCAAGGACTTTGACGGTTCTGAGGGCGGTGTCGGCATCCAGCTTTTTGTCTTTCAGTTTTTCCGGCCAGGACGGATTTGCCGCAAAGGCCGGATCGAGTTCGTCGGGTTTGACTTGAAGTTCGTTCGCCAGATAAGCTCTAAGGCTTTCATCAACCATGAAGTCTACGATTTCCCGGGGTGTGTAGAATGCGCCGAAGGCTTTCCTTTCGTTGTTTGCGGCTTCCTGTGTTTCGGGGTTCTGACTTGCGAGGAGGTTCTCGAAGATTCGCCCAAGCATTTCCGGATCAACAGAGACCTGCTGGTATCGGGAACTGCTTTCATCCACGGTGAAGTCATAGTTTTCGAGGACGGAGACGAAGTCCGCGAGCCATTCATCCAACGCCAGATCCCTGAAAAGACGGTCGTCGTCGCTTTCGTCGAAGAGGCCGCCGTTCAAGTAAGGGATTTTTTCGAAGCGTTCATCGTTCGACAGCAAAGCCGTTCTGTCCTGGATTTTAGTGTTGAGGGTGTCGAAGAAGAGTTTCAGGAGTATGCTCCTATAGAAATCGTCCGTTTCGTTTATCATCTTGCTGGAAATGAGTTTCGAGGGGATTATCTCCTTTTCCTTCAGGAACCAGCAGAAGAGGTATCTGCCGATCATGCGGACGGCGAACTGTTTTACAAGGATTTCGGCAAGTTCTGATTTCTGTGTGCCGATGATCGAGACCAAGGAGTCGAAGCGGCGCTTTATCTGAGCATAGAATTCCTTGTTGACCTCTCTGATGTCGAGGCTCTTCCATAGGATGCTGGAAATTTCAGGCTTCGACTTGGAAGCGATGTCGCGCCATTGCTCGATAATCTTGTTGTGCTGGGTGTGAGTGAGGCGACCCCGGAATGTGATAATTCGTTTTTGCTCGCCCTGGTTGAAGATCAAAACTACGCGGTCGTATTCGGGTGTGGCGACGAAATGGATGAAATAAGGCTGACTCGGGATGAATTTTGTTTTGCCGTTGCCGAGGTCAAGGTTTTTTGTGATAGCCTGGTAACTGCCAATGCCGGGATCATTGTCAACTAGCTGGCTGACGTAGTCCTTTTTCAGTTTCTTCAGGACTGCGAATCGGACTCGGATGTTCTGATTCTCGGCGGACAGGCGATAAAGCTGGGGCTGGACGGTGCGGGGAACCACGGCGAGATAATCCTTGAGCTTCATGGTCTGTGGCGAAATGAGTCGGGGCACGCCATTGTTTTCAGTCGCTTTGAGCCCCATCCATTCGACAAGGGCGGAAGAAAACTCCAGGACAAGCTCCCTCGAAGGGGCTTCTGCGAGTTTCGCAAGAATTGCATTCAATCTTTCTATGCTCATAATTGTCACCACATTTTAGCAAATGAACTACCGCGATGCGAGGATCGGAGAATTTATCCCCATCTGATTAAAAATTCAATAGCCATAATGGAAGGGGAATGACTGGGTGATCCTCGATTCTGCCAGGAGTTTTTTGTTTTGAAAGGATTAGGCCATTTGGGTATTTTAGAACCTGGCTGATTTCATGGCGTCTGATTTGACCAGTCCATTTGATTTCTGCGGTATGCATGATCCCAGCCTTGATGTATGCCAAATCCAGCTCCTTTTCAGCCTTGAGATAAAACGTTTCATATTTTCTGCGGCAGAGAGCGACGCCAATGCCTTCGACCAATTTCCCGGCGTTTTCACTGTCCTGAACGAAAGGAAGAAGAGAGTCCTCGTATGGATCTTTGACAGGGCAGGTCCAAGCCCTTACGCAATGCATGACGAATGGATCTGTGAAAAAAACTTTCCTGGCCTTTTTGGGTGCGGCGCATTGCTTGTGCTCGATTATCGCAGAATTGACAAAAAGAACTTCCATGCCTGACAGAAGTTCAATGTAATCCTGAATCGTGGCATGATGCTCGATGCTCGTCGCAGAAGCTATGGAATGCCAGGTAAGCTGACTGCCATATTGTTTTAGAACTGCGGAAAGTATTTCAAGAAGGAGCCTTTCCTTTTTGCCCCTCTTCAGCATGTCACCACGTATCCAGTCGGAATACGTGGAGAAGGTGGCAGTTCGAATTTTGCCGTATGAAGCCATATCGTTTATTGCGGTCATATATCCGCCGTGCATCATGTATTTTTCAAATTCATTGAAAAGAATGTCCATTTCTCCTGAATCGGCATCCTGTCGCTGGAGAATTTTTTCAATTTCAGATTTAGACAAGACCTTTTTCACTTCAAGAGCTTCTCTGAAAGAAAGAGGATAAAGTATGAATTCTGTGCTGTCCGCCACGCCATGTCTTCCCGGAAAACGCTTTCTCGCTTCTTTTATGAAATCCAGGTCTGAACCAGTGAGGATGACAGCCGCCCTGTCTATTATGCCACTGTCCGCAAGATACTTGATTCCTTTGTCCCAGTCCTTTATGTAAGTCACTTCGTCAATCAGCAGGTAAAGAACGGATGAAGCCAATCTGTCCTCCGCAAAATTCCCTGCAATCCGGACTAGATGATGATGGTCGTTTATCATTTCACCTGTGACATAACAGATGTCTAAAGGCACTACTCCGTCGTCAAGAAGTTTCAGCATCCACTGTTTTAAAAGAGTGGTCTTGCCGATCTGTCTGCCCCCTCCAATAGTGTAGATTCCCGGAATTTTGACAGGGATTTCCTCAAGCAAAGGGCTAAGATATACAAAAGGACTAGACAACAATTTCTTCAGTTGAGGGTCGCTCTTCCTGAAAAGTTTGATGTCATCGTGATGAAGATTGTGTGGCGCAAACATGGTGTCCATAAAAAGACCTTCCGCTTTTCCATCGGCGTAAAAATAGCATAGAATTAAATATGGTCAATGCCAGACGACCATTTTTGGCGCTTTTTTAGACAAAGTCATAGCGTGAATATTTGAATTGTCTCCTTCAGCGGTGCCTTTTCGGTCTTCTCGCTGGGTTTGTATTGGATTGTGACTGTCAAGAATTGTTGAATGATATCTTCTCCTATATGTTTATCCTGCCTTTTCATCCGGTTCAAGAGGCGGACAAGCTTCATGTTCTGTTTGTTTATGTAGGCGTTCTGTGATTTGAGGATGCAATCATTCACCTTCTCGATTTCATCCGCCGGATAGCCATACTCTATCATCTTGTTAATCATGAATGCAATGGCTTCCTGCTGGTTCTGGTTGTAGCGGTTCTCGTGATCTTCTTCTGCGAACTGGTAAGTCGAGATAAAGTCCTCGATGAATTTCTCCGTCGTGGGCTTGTTCTTGAAATTGTCCTTGAATCGCTGGTTCTGATCGCTTGTGGCCTTGACGTGAAGGAGTCCTTCCGTGGTGGTGATCAGCTCGCCGCTTCTACTGCTGTCGAAGGCCACGAAATAGCCCGCCTCATCCTTGTCGTCGGTGATATGCGCCAAGTGGACAAAGGCGTCGTCTTCCTTGCGCATCTGCAACCTTCCCCATTTCCCCTTGGGCAGGTTTCTGATTTTCTCCCTGTATTCTTCCGTGTATGACTGATTGCGCTCAAACTCCCTGAGATCGTCCATGAACAGGTCTTCCGCGGCCAGAAGCTCGGAGGTTTCGAAGATTTTCCGGAAGGCTTCGAGACGTTTCTTTTCGTCGCGGCTATACAAGTCTTCAGTGAAATCCTGCGGGATGGGCTCCTCGTCCAGGACAGACTGGTCGGAGCCGATCGTATAACGGATGAGGTTGATTTTATCTTCGAGCTTCCGGACTAGCCTCAAGTAGCTTTCGAGCTGTTCCGTAGGCCGGAAATTATAAATGAATATCTCTTCGAATTTTGATCCGAGCCGGTTTATGCGCCCGTTGCGCTGGATCATGCGAACGGGATTCCAATGGAGATCGTAGTTGATGATGATTCCGCAGTCCTGGAGGTTCTGGCCCTCGGAGAGCTTGTCGGTCGCTACAAGGAAATCAATGCCATTTTCGCCGTCTTTTAGCTGGTATTCCTTCGAGATGGGGGCGAAGCGTCTGGCGCAGTTTTCGATTTCCGTTCTTGTCCCAAGTGCGAACTCGACTTTTTTCTTTTTGCGAAGCATGCCGGGCAGTTCATCTTTCAGATATTGAAGCGTGTCGGCAAAATATGTGAATATCAGGACTTTGTTCTCATCATTGTCGTCCAATTTATCGGCGAGAACTTTGATCTTATGGTCTTTTTTCACGAGTAGATTGATCTGTTCCTTTAGGACTCCTATGATGGAAATATCCTTTTCTATGTCAGCATCGAGCTGGGCGATATTGAAGACATCATTGTCCGCCGGCAATGAGATGAAATCCCCGTCCTCCTTTTCAAAAGATTCAATGTCGAAGTCTAGTTCATCCTCGGAAGCACCCTCTTCGCTGTATGCGTCTATTGCCCTGTTCAGTGCGGACAGGTTTTTTACGGAGACAATGCGCTTGTATTTACGGAGTTTTTCGCGGAAATCAAGAAGCTTGTCCTCATAGCGGTTGACAGAAATGGCGATAGAGTGGAGAGATGATTCAAGCCGCTTGAGAAAAATAGTCCTGAATATGCCATAGATACCGATTTGACGCGACAACTCACGGTTTTCATCGGCATCAAGCTGGAGATCTCCGCGTCTGCGCCCATAATAGGCATGCCTGTATATGTTGTAGCGGTAGCAAGGAAAACCAAGAGCCAGCAACCCGCTATATAATATCTCTAGCGAGGACTGAATGGGGATCTCACGTCGGGTATAATGCTCAAAAAGATCGAGGGGGTGGGCGAGATATTCAAGCTCTACCAGGCTTGAGACCGCATAGACATAGGCTTCAGTAAGCTTATTGTCGGCTGAAGCAATATCCAAGAGCTGTGACTTATACTGGTTTTGGACATCGTATTCGAGATTGTCGGGATAGGACTTGGGAAATTTCTGCAGCTTACCGTCAATTTCAAGACCGTCCGGGTATTCCTTTTCAATCCCCTGCCTGGTGCGCCTGATGATGAAATGGTTCAACAAAGGCGTGAGATGTTCCTTTATCCGCTTATAGTCAATAAATCCCTGTTCCCTGATTTGCTTTTTCATGCCTGACTGGAGCAGTTCGAGGCGTTCCTTGAGCGTAAAAAATCTTTGCCTCTCCCTGTCGTAGAATTTTCCAAGCTTGAATATCTCTCCTCCCGCACCAAGCATGATTTGATTGGTCAGATCCGAAAGCTGGTTGTTAATGGGGGTGGCGGTCACAAGCAAAGTCTTGGCATTTTCATTCTCCTGTTTCCACTTAATGAAGACATCGAAACGCTGGCCGCCGGAGGAGCGCAGGTTATGGCTTTCATCAAAAACGAAAAGACCGACCGGAATAGCCTTAAGATTTTCTTTGACATCTTCGATCTTTGCCGTATCCTGGAGGCTATAGATTTCCGGGATCTGGATCATCTTGAACTTATTGAATGCCTTTCTCCATTGGGAGATCAACCCGGCAGGCGTGATAACAACCACTCGCTGATTGAGTCTTTGCTTGTAGTACTCAATAATCTTGATGGCAGTATATGTTTTCCCAAGACCAACAGAGTCCGACAACATTGCCACCCCCTGCCGCTCCAGTTTCTTTATTGCGCTGTTTGCGTTCTGGATTTGAAATTTAAGAAGCTGTGGTCTTCCAGTATCCGGGAGGTCAATTGACACCTTGTTCTCCTCTTCATCCTTCAAATCCTGCCCATACACCTTATAAAGGGCGTGTATGAACATTTCATAAGGGCTGAAACAGATGTCTCCATGTTTGCTTGGCCGTAAGATTTCTTCTTTGAATGTGGCAGTCCATTCTTCACTTCTGTTCCATAAATCCTCGAACCATGAGCGATGGGAAGGATACTGCGAGGAACTCTTACGAATGAAGTTTACCGTGGAATTGTTGTCTTCAAGCTGGTTCAACTCTAAATTTCCACAAAGGCCTTGCCTTGTGAAATTAGAACTTCCGATAATTCCAACTGCGTTTTCATTCCCGCTACCGAATATATAGCATTTCGCATGAAGGAAGTTTTCCCGATAGACTCTGATCTGAATCTTACTCTCTTTTCCAACTCCAATATATTTGACGAGTAAATCGCCAACCTTCTGAAATTCTTCCTTCAGTTGTAAGTCTTCGAAGTCTCTCTTTAAAAATTTATCTGGGAAGTCCGGATCCTGGGTCTGCGGATTTTTCACCTGATATGTTTTCACGGAAGGCTCTTCTCCTAAAAGGAGCCTGAATGTCGTATTATCCCTCTCAAGAAAAGAGCCAAACTCATCAAATATCTCGACCATCGCCGGGAGGTCCCAGTAGCCGGTGGCAATTGAGATTTGCGAGAAGGATCTGTCCAGCAGTAGCTTCTTCAGCAGTGTTCCAAGTCCGAACGCTTCCGACGAGTTGTCTATGAGTTTTATTTTTGCTTCCATGGTGTGGGCAAACTAACGCCTTGTAGACGGAATATCAAGCATGGAAAACAAAATATGTCCAGGGGCCGAAGAACGTATGCCTACTTCGCATCTCGGGGGATTGGGAATCCGGCTTCAGAGAGAAATGCGCCGTAGTCTTCTTTTTTTCCTGGAGAATCCGGCTTCAGAATGAAATTTTTCAGATTGTCCTCGGAAGAGTAGCTCGAAATGCTGGCAATCCCGCAGGAGCCTGCCCGTCTAATCACTGTGGTTGTCGTGCCGCAGGCACGCGTGCCATCGGCCGCAAGTTCCTCTGCAATGTCGCTCTCAAAGAGCGGCTTGGCAGTCAGGATATTCCCCTTCTTGGTGAAATTGCAGATATTCTTGAATCCTTTGACATCCAGCGCGACATTCTTCTGCGAAGTGTCGGCGCCGAGTGAAGACTTGCCAAAAATCAAAGACTCTCCAATCGTCAGCTTCACCCTGTCCCAACTTCCTATTTTGAAAGCCGTGTCCAAAGAATAGACGATTGACTTGTTCACTGTTATTGCGCCGCCATACAAGTCCATTCCGTCCTCGAAACTGCATATTGTGCAGTTGTTGAAAAGCAATTTCTTGTTGTAGTAGTTCACATTTATGTTTCTGAAACAGCAGTTGTCCAAAAGAACGTCCGCTTTGGAGCTGGTGTCAATCTCGTAATAGTTGATTATTGAATCCACCACGGTAAGATCGTTGACATGACTCAGCGATGGGAGCCATATGTTTCTAACAACACATCCTTTCGAATGGATGCTGAGCCTGATCGAGCAGAATTTGCCGGGCTCCCCTTCTATGATTACTCCGTCTGTGTTGATCGCCAGCACGTCGTTTGTATAGGTGCCGGGGGAAATTTGTAGAACCATTCCTTTTTTAAGCAGTCCCGCCGCCTCCGTCGCGGATTTAACTTCTGCATTCGCCTCAGGCGCGCATTTGATGACTGTGCCGGTCTTTGTCCGGGCAGTCTTTGCCTCCTTTTCGCCTGCGGCAAAGGCAGTCCCTGCACCTGTCAGGCATGAGACAGCTAAAAGAAAAACCCGAATTGATCTTCTCATAAAAAATCCCCACATATTTATCTGGCTGAATCCTTAAGCTTCTGCTTAGCCGTCATTCCTGCCGATATCGAAATCGGTCTCTTTTAGATGTAAAGATTCGCTGAACGACGTAGTTCAGTGAATATTTACTCGCTTAATCGCTTTAATATTGAGCAATATTTGAATTTTTCAAGAGACAGACGACTATTTTCGCGAAGCGCGCCTCATTCCCGGTGCTTTTGCCTGAAGCAGTTTGCGGAGAGTTTCGGCGTAGCTTGCTCCGACGACCGGAATGTCGAATCTGCCAGAGACGAAGGGACGCCCTTTGGCGCGCAGGCGCTCTCTGAGTTCGCGATCCTTTATGAGCTGGAGGATGCGCCAGCAGAAATCTGCCGGTTCCGGCGCCGATAGCGCATATTTGTCGCCGTTGCAGAATTCTCTGTTCATGCCAATCGGCGAACAGACGCTTGGCACACCTGCCGCCAGATATTGAATGAGCTTGTATGCAGATTTCCCCTCTGTGAAGGGATCCTGCGAGAGAGGCATTATTCCTATGTCAAAATTGCGCAATTCGCAATTCTGAGTCTCGACGCTCCATTTCACAAATTCCGTCCTGACCCCGGAAATGCGGATCTCCGTGTCAGACATTATCCTAAGAATGAACTCCATTTCCTTGCGAAGTTCCCTGAGTGCCGGGGCGATGTATTCAAGAAATTGGAGATTTACCCTGGTGCCAATCCATCCTATGACAGGAAGATCCTTGATCATGCAGTCTTTTTTGAAAAGCAAGTCCTCTATCCTGACCGGGGAAGGAATCGTCGCAACTTGGGCGTCCGGCTCGAATTCCGTCGTTTTCTCCGCAAGTGTCCTGTTGGCGGCAATGACAAGATCGCATGCCTTCACCGTCCGCTTAAACATTTGAGTCCTTGTTTCGCTGACATAGTCTTTCAGATTTTGCGATGGGGAGGAGTTTCTAAGATAAATTGCGTCGTCAAAGTCGAAGCCAAGCTTCTTCGATTTGCGTCTAAGCTCGTTGAGCTCAAGGATTCCGAGCAGTCTCTTCTGAAGGACGACCGCGTCGAAGCGTCTGCATTTTCTGAAAAGAAGCCATCGTCTTAGTATTCCTGAAGGAAGAAACTCGACTTCAGGCTCTATGCCATGCTTTTGAAGTTCCGGGAAAATATCGAGAATCCTGATTCGCGAACTCGGCGTCTTTTTGGACTTCAGCAGAAAAAAAATTTTCACTTGACCCCCTGGAAAAGGCTGATTGTCTCCTTGGAGCTGTCCTTTGAAGATCCAAGAAAAGACATTTGCAAAACACAATTGTGCCGGGCAAGGAGATTTTCAAATTCTTCCCTCGACCCTTTGACAAGCATGAAAACATTGTCCGTGCCCAGCTCTGAAATTGACTTCTGAAAATGGGGTGCACTGCGCGGAGGAACGGCAGGGAATTTGTATCCCTGCGAGACTCCCTCGCCAAAGCGGAGAATTTTCCAGGCATTGTTTTGGACAAGCTCAATTTCAGAGACAAGGGCTGTCTGATCCTGAGGAAGCTCAACAGTAAAATTGAATTCGTTTCCGGGACTGCATAAGAACTTTGCGCAGTAGCGGCCAGACGAGTCTTCTTCAATGATTTTAAAAGGATTTCTCGCATCTTTGCGCTGGACTGCTATTCTTGCGTTTTCAAGCCCCTTCCCTTTGAGTACGAACGTCCCTATTCGGTACGGATAGCCCTTCATTAAAACGGCTTTGAAACTGCTATTCCCACTCAAGACAATGGATTCGCCTTCTTTTTCATCGTTCAAAATCGGAGATTCTACGCCATTGAGACATATGATTGCGTCGGTAAAATAATTGACAGAGTCCTTTCTGTCCAGACGGAGATCTTCCGCCCCCGCATAGTATGAAATTCTAATGTCGCGATCTTCACTTATCAGAATAGGTTTTTTGTCCGGCGGACAGTGTTTTTTTATCATTTCAGGTATTGAATCCAGCCAAGGTTTGGGATCGGGAGGGCTGAGCGCCTTTCCGGCATGGACAAGGAGAACCGCGACAAAAAGGATTGTCAGAATTGAGGCCGCAGGGAATCGTCTTTTCAGAATCTTCTCCGATACGAATTCGGAAAGTGGGAAGATCCCGGTTCCAGCGAGAACACAGGCGGCGATGATCAGCATGTGGAGGTATCGTCCCTGATATGGGACTCCGGCAAAATAGATCAGCAGTCTGATCGCAAGGTCGAGCCCGACAAAGACAAGAAAAAATCTGAACGCGGGAAGCTTTGCGCTCTCTCTGCATTTTTTCCAGGAGAAGACGAGAAGCAGTGGAATGATCGGCAAAAAGGCGTTTATGAACTTTTGAAGGAGAGAAAACCATGCGCCTATCGAGAACAGATAGCTCATTTCTCCTCTCCTGAATTAGAATCAAATTTCAGAAATGAATCCATATACCCGAATATTCGCGGATCGGCCATGGTCCAGGCTGAACCATGATTTTGCAGAACGATCTGCGCTGGAAGCGCCGTCAGCATAAAGCCGGCACTTATTGCAAACGCGGCAGTGAAAAAGTTTTTGAGAGACGCCAGCAGTCCAATCTTTTTTAGAGCAAGGAAGGATTCTAGCACAAGCCATGCAAGAAAACCGAGAATCGCTTCGTTGCCTTCGCTTCGTGTGAGAGTCGAAAACGCGACAAGAACTCCTGAAATTAAAAGAAGCAAAGTGCTTTTTTGGGAGATTGCCGAAGATATGAGACGCAGGGCACAGAAGAGAATAAGGAAAAAAAGCGAATCGCGCATGATTTCTGCGCTGTCCCTGACGAGGTAAGGCTGTGTCGCGGCAAGAAATGCCGAAACGAGGCCAGCATTGACTCCAAAAAAATATTTTGACAGGCTGAAGACTGGAAAAATCAAGATCGAACCGGCAAGAAGCGAAATGGAAAGACCTGCGAATTCTGCTCCGACTCCGAACTTGCAGAGCGATGCAATCATCGTAGGATATAGGGGAGGAAGACGGGGAATGAGCCCGAACGTGTCGCCAACGCGCCCGTCCGCAAGACGCTCCGCCATCGAAATGTAGAGCACCGCATCTTTGTCAAGATAGGATGTCTCAAGTATCCGAGCCAGACGCAGTCCAAACGCGAGCAGAAACAGCGCGCCTAAAATTAGATTTTGCCTTTTATTGTCCATTGCAGGAAAATAGCTTGCAAAAGGGCTTTTTCCACCCGCAGAATGAAAATATGAACAGGTGTCAAACAGGATATCCCGCATTGCCAGTGCTAGGAAATATTCACTGAGCTACGTCGTTCTGCGAATCTTTACATCTATCCGACACGCGCAAGCATTCTAATCTGAGATCAATCCAATGGGAGGATTAGACTCCAGAGGTCTCCGTTGTCATAGACTGCGCCGGAAGATGAAACAGAAGCTCCATTCATGAGATATACCAGGGTTTTCTTTGTGGAGTGGTTTTCCCAAAGAATGTCGCTTTTCCCATCTCCGTTGAAATCGAAAAACCCTTTGATTCCCCAATTCCTGTTTGTATAGGTATAGGGATATCCAGCAGAGCTCGTCGTCATCCCATTCATAAGCCAGATCGCAGATTTTCCTTCCGCATCGTTTGTCCATAGCAGGTCTGCTTTTCCATCTCCATTGAAGTCGGCAGTTTTGCTCATTGTCCAGTTACTGCCGGGGCTTATGACATAGACATATCCGTGCGAGGATATTGTCGTCCCGTTCATCAGGTGCATGTAGCCGTTGCCATAGGAGTTCTGCCAAAGGATGTCCGTCTTCCCGTCTCCATTGAAATCATCGTAGGCGATGATCTGCCAGGAAGGGCTTATGTTACACACATCAGCTTCAGATTTGACTGTCGCTCCGTCCATAAGGCAGATGTGGCCGATCGAATTGTTGATGGTCCAGAATATGTCCGCTTTGCCGTCGCCGTTGAAATCCTTGACTGCGCTGATTTCCCAGGCGGTACCGCAGTCGAGGACTGTTGAAGAAAGCACTGTTGTTCCATCCATCAGATAAAGCGCGTACGCGTCACTCGCATTGTGCTTCCATACAATGTCCGCCTTTCCGTCGGCATTGAAATCTGCAGTGTGTATTGGTGTCCAGGAACTTGCGCCAACGCAGATGGATTTCGAGCTTGAAACAAGAAGCCCGTTCATCAGATAGACGAGGGCATCTCCGGTCACGGAGTTTCTCCAGAGCAGATCTGCTTTGCCATCGGCGTTGAAGTCGGCAATGGACATGACCGTCCAGTTCGAATTTGTCTTCGTATAGACATCGTCAGAGGATGCGATATCCTTCCCGTTCATCAAGTACATCCATCCGGATGTGTGGCTTTCGCCCAAAACATCCGATTTGCCGTTGCCGTTGAAGTCGGCGGAATGGAACTGCGAACCCGCGCCGTAGACCTTTATGCAGACATTGCATGTCGGGTCAAAACCTGTGGTGATGTCGGTATAGCTATTGCCACTGGAACTGAAATAGCTTTGACCTGCAGATGCGGTTGCGCCTGAGCTGTAGCCGGGGCTCGCATATTCGACAGGCAACGGAAAGTTGTATCCCGGAGTCGTCCATTTTACTATCACGGAGAAATTTTGCCCCTGCGTTACTGCAACCGGTGTGTCAAGGGCGACCGTATAGAATCCGGCGTATGTGAATGTCCCGCTTTTTGTCGCGGCGAGCACTCCGGTCTTAGGGCTTCCAGCCGTTACTCCGGTATAGACGCTGATCTCGTAGGCGGTATTTGCCACATTTGCATAGGTTCCAACGGCTTGGATCGGGTTAGAATCAGTTGCGTTGAAGATATTCGCGCCGTACAATGTGCTGGTTCCAATGCCCAGTCCCGTGACGTAGCCGAGCGGATCATACTGGTAGACCGTCAAACTCGAACTGGTTTTCTGGGCATTGTAGAACGAGACGAAATTGCTCAGAGCCGTGTCGTAGTATGAAATCCAGAAGTATCCGCTGCTTCCCCAGGCAGATCCCCAACTGTTTTTTATTAGAAAGGCTCCATTTCCAGCAGGGGCAATACCAAAATTTGCGGCAGGATAATTGTCATTCCAGCCAACTGCCGTCACAGCGTGATTGGTGCCTTCGACACCATTGTAGTAGAAGGCGGAGTTGCCTGCGTTGTAATATGCACCATCCCAGTATATTGAGCAGCCGGCTGCGCCCTTCGTTGTGATAAATTCCTTTATGACGTCGTTGTCAGTGTATGATGTTCTGGCTGGCAGAAACGCTACATTCTGAATATGGCGCTGAGTCGTAAGACCACTGGGGTCATAGCCCGGATCCGGATAGGAGTCGTCGCTCTCGGCAATCGGACCCGCCCAGCGTGCAAGATAGGCGGTGGACATATAGTAATTGCCGCCATCGTCATAGCCAAGATCAAATCCTGACTTGTTGACAAGGTTGTTTTCTGAAAAATCCGGTTCAGGACTGAGCGGCATGAGGCAAGATTCGAGGCTTGCATAAGTTGCGAAGGACCAGCATGTGCCCCAAGGATTCTGATTTTTTACAGAACTCACTCTGCCGCCTGTGCGCAAATCATAGGAGGCATCATAGAATTCGCTGTTTTTTTCGACCGCACCTGACGGCTTGGACAGATCGAAGCCGAACGGAGCCGGAACATAGCCCAATTTGTATCCTTCGGAGCTTTTTGGCAGAGCTCTGTCCGCCTTTTCCTGAACGTAGCGGACGTATTTCGGATTCATGGGCTGGATTTGCAGCTTCTCCGACTGAGCCTCGGCATTTTGAAGCAGAATTAATGCGGCGATTGAGATGGCAGACGCAAGCTTTCCGACGGAACTGGTCTTCATTGAGAATCCCCCTCTGATTGTTTTTCTTAAAATTCGCGGACAAGACCCAAGGGCAATATCACTCCCTCATCAGTCAAAAATAAGCAGAATAATTTACCCCAGACAAATTAAACCTAGCCTATGAATAAATAAATTCAATCCAGTTTTACCGCTATTATGGTTTTTCAGCAAAATAATAAAATCATTTATCTAATAAAACTATAGCTCGAATTAGTAGAGGATCGGCTCGTTCGCCTTGCCCTGAAATCCTCTGCTTTCAGACTGTGGCTCTGACAAAAGACATGGGGGTGAAGCCGTTTTGAGGGGGTTTTCACCAAGTTGACCAGCTTTTCCTTTTCAAGCCGTCCAATGGCAAAACGCCTTTGCGTTTTTACTCCTGGGAATTTAAACTCAGGAGTTGAGCGAAGCAAGCTCGAATCCGCCTTCCTTCTTTGAGAAAATTGCAATTGCTCCAACAGGATTTGCGAAATCAGCAAAGACGCTTTTTCCCATGAGATGCGAGCAGGCGTCGGAAGGATCAGCCGATTCGAAGGCTCCATCGAACTGCTCGAGAGAGACCTTGTCGCATTCGTAGGTTGATACATAGAAAAGCCCCCCCTTCGAGACGGGAACTTCGTCAACAATTAGCGCGTTCTTGCGGACAATGCCGAGGAATGCCTTTCCTGAGCTGGCGTCTATTGTGCCCGCGATTCTGGGCGTGCTGTAGGCGTCTTTCTCGTAGTCCATGGCGAGAAGAACCGACGCGAGAGCGTCTCTGACATTCATGCCTGACGCTATTTTTTCCGCGATATGGTCTGTGTGGGAGCCGTTTGATACGACGGCGACGGAGCCCTCGATCCGGGCGCAGTTGTAGGCGATGTAAGGGCTTTTTCTTATGTCGTTCTCGAATCCGGGTTTCGGAATGACGGATCCTTTTGCGCCGTCAACTTTTATTTCCCGGTTTGGGAATGACCTCGAAGAAACCCTGTAGCCTGCAACAGCTCGTCCATCGCGGCTCATTCCCACTGCGACAATTCTTCCAAGATACATTTTGCATTCTCCATATTTTGATGTTTATAAAAAGCAGACGCCAAGCCTGGCGCTCCGCTCAGGTGTCTGAATCTTCTCAGGATTACTGGATATTCAGGCTGAGGGAAATTGGGCAATGATCGGAGCCTTTCACCTCGCTCATGATTTCGCAGTCAAGAACTTTGTCAATGAGATCTGCTGTCACATAAAAGTAATCGAGCCTCCATCCGACATTCCTTTCTCGGGCGGCTGTTCTCATGCTCCACCAGGTATATGCTTCGGATCGGTTTGGATATAGTGTTCTGAAGCAGTCGAGGTAGCCGTGCGCCTCCCATCTGTCCATCCAGTCGCGCTCGATCCGCAGGAATCCTGAGACATTCATATTGTCCTTGGGGCGAGCCAGGTCAATCTCGTTGTGGGCGGTGTTGTAGTCGCCGCAGACAATGAGTTTTTTCCCTTTTTTCCTGAGAGCTTCGCAGTAGGCGAGGGTCGCGTCGTAGAAGGCGAGCTTGTATCTGAGTCTTTCGTCGTCCTTCTGACCGTTTGGGAAGTAAATGTTGAGCAAAGTGAACTGAGGATATTCGGAGACTATTATTCTGCCCTCGCGGTCGAAGGCCGGATCCATGCCGAAGCCTTTGGAGACCGAGACTGGCGCCGGTCTGGAATATGTTGCAACCCCGCTGTATCCCTTGCGCTCGCCGGATGACCAGACGCTCGAATAGCCCGAAATGCTTTTAATTTCTTCGGAAAGCTGTTCCTCCGACGCCTTGCTTTCCTGCAGGCAGAGAATGTCAGGCGACCCCTTGACAAGCCAGTCTGCAAATCCCTTCTTCTCGACCGCCCTTATTCCATTCACATTCCAAGACAGTATTTTCATTTTTTTTCCTGACTGATGCAATTCAAGAGTCTGCTGATTTCAGCGCTTGTTCACCGCAGCGGATTGAGAAGATATACTGCAAAGGCAAAAAAACAAATTGGCCGCGTGAGAGCCTTGCAAATTGGCGTTCCCGGACTATCTTGAAAAGCCCGGAGTTCCTTATCATGGATGGATGCCGGAAAGCACAGCCGCCGGCATCCAGTCAGTGGCATGGCACTTGGAACTTGTAAAAAAAGAAACGCGCGAGGAGTCAGGCGCATGACGAAGAACAAAGAAGTAAAGATTCTCGATACGACGCTCAGGGATGGCAGTTACATCAACCGCTTTCAGTTTTCCACATTGGAAACGGCCTTTCTTGTTGAGAATCTGGAATCCGCCGGCCTGCAATTGATAGAGATCGGACACGGGCTTGGATTCGGGGCATACAGGAAGGGTGGAGAATTCTCCGCCGCCGCGACCGATGAAGAGTATCTCAAAGCCGCAGTAGAAGTGCGCAAAAAATCCAAAATCGGGATGTTCTGCATACCTGGAATAGCCGAGATTGACGACATTGAGATGGCAGTCGCAAACGGCATCGGATTTATAAGGGTCGGAACGAACGTCACTGAAGTCGAGCAGAGCCGGCCCTTCGTTGAAAGGGCGAAAAAGCATGGACTTTTTGTCTGCGCAAATTATATGAAGTCCTATGCGCTCAGTCCGGCGGAGATCGCTGAAAAGGTCAAAATTTCGAAGTCCTACGGCGTGGACATGGTCTATATCGTGGATTCTGCAGGGGGCATGCTTCCGTCGGAGCTCGAAGCCTGTGTGAGCGCGATCAGGGAAAAGATCGAAATGCCGCTAGGCTATCACGGCCACAACAATCTTGGGCTTGCGGTATCCAATTCGCTCCTTGCCGTTGAGATCGGGGTCGATCTGATTGACTGCTCCCTCCAGGGGCTTGGCAGGAGCGCCGGGAATGCGCCGACCGAACAGATGGCGATGGTGCTTTCCAGAGCTGGCTACGAGCATGGAATAGATATTTTCAAAGTTCTCGATCTGGGCTTCGAAACAGTCCAGCCGATTCTCGTTCAAATGGGGCTGAACCCGATTGACCTTGTCTCCGGCTATGCCCTTTTCCATTCGAGCTACATGCCGCTGATAAGAAAATATTCGACCCATTACTGCGTTGATCCGAGAGAGCTCATCATCGAGCTGTGCAAGATAGACCAGGTCAATGCGCCCGCCGAGCTCGTGGAAAAAATCGCCAGGGGGCTCAAGCCCAAGGACAAGAAACTTTTTCTTTCGAAATACCACCTCGAAAGATACTACGTCAACGAGCAGAAATGAGCGGCGTGGACAAAGCGAGGCAAATCTTCGACCTCAGCCTTCCCCTCGAGAACGGGATGCCGTCTTTTCCATCGCCGAACCATCGGGTGTTTTCGAGGAAAAAACTGGCCGATTTGAGGACTGCCGGCCGCGAGACGAGCGCCTTCGAGATAGGATCGCATTGCGGCACACACATGGACGCTCCGAAGCATTTTATCGAAGGCTCCAATTCCATTGAGCAGATTCCCCTCGGGCGCGTCTGCGGAGAGGCTCTCCTGATCAATCTTGGAACCCTGCCACCCTGCTCCATCATAAATCCGGAGATTCTTTCAAAGCAGATCAGGGGGAAAAAAACGAGCCGCATTCTCATCAGGACTGACTGGTCCCGCTTCTGGGGCACAAGCCAGTATTTCGATTCCTGGCCATGTCTGACATTGGACTGCGCCGAGCTTCTTCTGGAAAATAAAATCGCGATGCTGGGCTTGGATTTCCCGTCTCCTGATCCGTATTGCCCCGGAGACGACCGCTCGAAGGATTCTCCTGTCCACAAGCTTCTGCTCGGGAACGGAACTACAATCATCGAGTATCTCTGCTCCCTCGACAAGCTCAAGCCTGGGAGAATATTTTTTATTGGACTCCCTCTTAAAATCGTAGGCGCTGACGGATCGCCAATCAGAGCCGCCGGATTCAACCTGTGAACGGAAAAAAGATAATTCTTGGAATCGAGACTAGCTGTGACGAGACGGCTCTCGCAGTCGTCGGGGACGGATGCAGAGTCTTGAGCAACATAGTCTCGTCGCAGGTGCGGAAACATGCCCAGTTTGGAGGCGTCGTTCCAGAGCTTGCCGCACGTGAACACCTTCTGTCAATAAACTCAGTCGCAGAATCCGCGCTGAAAGGTGCCGGACTTGGAATGAGAGACGTTTCGTCCGTCGCTGTCACCTGCGGTCCTGGCCTGATTCCCGCACTCCTCGTTGGACTGAACTTCGCCAAGGGGCTTGCGTTCGCAAACAGTCTGCCCCTGATAGGAGTCAACCACTTCCTGGCGCACATCTGCGGCGCTTTTCTCGATGATCGGACATCTGAGATTGACGAGCCTGAAAGCTATCCATTGCTTGCTCTAGTCGTATCAGGCGGACACAGCGCCCTTCTGCTTGTGCAGGATGATTCAACTGCAAAGATGATCGGCGCGACTCTTGACGACGCGGCGGGAGAGTCCCTCGACAAAGCTGCAAAACTGCTGGGGCTCGGCTATCCAGGCGGACCTGCAATCGAAAAAGCGGCAAGAAACGGAAATCCTGGCAAATTTGCATTTCCCCGCCCTATGACGGGGGCGTCCGGAAAGGCGCTCGACCAGTCCAACCGCTTCAATTTCAGCTTCAGCGGAGTCAAGACATCCCTTTATTACCATTGCAAAAAATATGCCCACTCATTGGAAGACCTTCAGTTCATCTGCGACAGCGCCGCATCGTATCAGGAGGCTGTATTCGATGTCCTCGTCAGAAAAACCATTGATGCTGTCAACTGCTTTTCCGTAAAAACTCTTGCCGTCTGCGGTGGAGTAGCGTGCAATTCGCTTCTGCGGAAAAAAATTTCCGACGCGCTTCCTGGCCATGTCCGGATCAGGATTGCAAGGCCCGAGTATTGCGCCGACAATGCGGCGATGGTCGCCGCACTTGCATTCCGGATGCCTCAGGCGACGCCTCCTCCATACTGCGAGCTTGATGCGTTTTCCAGACTCCCTCCATTCATCCGCGCTCCTTTCGGGGCCGGATCCATTCCGGGAGGAAAAGAAAGATGAAGCTGAAGCTGTCTTTGCTTATTGCGCTTATCTGGGCGGGAATATATTTGCCCCCTCTCGGGGTCTGCGAAATCACCTGCAACGAGTCGCGCAGAATTTTTCCGGCTCTCACGATGATCGAAAGCGGGGACTGGACGGTCCCGGTCCTCGAGGGACAGCAGTATTTCAAAAAGCCGCCGATGATCAACTGGATGATTGCCTCCTCTATCCTAGTTTTCGGGCAGAACGAATTCGCCGCCCGCCTCCCTTCCGCCGTCTGCATTCTGCTTTTTGCCCTTGCGCTTGTCTGCTTCGATTCATCCGTCATTGACATCAGAACGCGAGCGCTCTCATCTCTGATTTTCCTGAGCTCGTTTGGTGTTCTCTCGAAGGGGCTCATATGCGAGATAGAAGCCGCGTACATCTCCTTCACCGGCATTGCCATCGTTTGCTGGCTCGCCCTTTCCTCGAAGGATTCCGGACGCTTCGCGCTTTGGCTCCTACCCGCAATTCCTCTCGGCATCAGTCTCCTCATAAAAGGTCCGCTTTCTCTGCTTTTCTTCTACGCGACAGTGATTGGAGTTCTTGCAAGCCAGAAAAAACTGAAGAGGCTTCTCACGTTTGGACATCTGCTTGGAATATTGCTTTGCCTGGGAATATTTTTTCTTTGGGCTCACAAGATCTTGCTCGTAGACTCTCCGAAGTCCGCTTCCGCCGCCACAACCTGGTGGAGCGAATTGAAGCTCCAGCTAGAGAGCGGAAAATTTGGAATTTCCCTATGGCTGAAGCGCGTCGCAGGCTCGATTGCGAATTTCGCACCATGGATCATTTTCTGCCCGCTAATGCTGAAGCCCTCAAGACTGCTGAAAGATCAGCGACAGCTCGAAATCTTCCGGGGCATGCTCGTTTCGTGCATTGTCTGTTTACTGCTTATCAACCTGATGCCAGGAACAAAGGCACGCTACTCGATGCCATTGCTCCCCTGCGCGTCATTGATGGCAGGAATGCTCATAGCAGGAATTTCTCAATCTTCGGCAATCCTGAAAATTTGGAAAACTGCGAACTTCGCACTTTTCATTCTTCTGGCATTTGTCCTGTCATTGATCGCCGTCATTGCGGCATTCGGCCGATTCTGCGCCGTCAGCGTCCCGGAGCTTTTAACTGCTCCACTGATAGGGGAACCCATGCAGGCTTTCAGAGAAACAAGCGGCATTTTCTACTTCGTATGTCTAGTGCTTGCGGCATCGGCAGTTCTCTTTGCTGTATCATTGCGCAAAAGCCAGCCAAAAACTGCGCTGGAAGAAAACAGCCCGCTTGATCTCGCAACGACATTCTGCCTGCTTCTTGTCCATTGCTCGATCGCTTTCAGCGTGACCGGTCCTTTTGTGGAACTTTTCGAGGAGCAGAAAAAAACTGCCCAGGCTCTTGACCGCCAGCTCGAAGATGGCGGCAAAGTACTGGCATGCCGGGTGGGAGTAGAGCCGCTTTTCTTCTATCTGCGCAGTCCCTACGTTAAAAGCAATGGAATTGACGGAGCAGAGCATGGGGATCTGATCTTGTGCAAGAATCGGGATTTGGACGAGATAGAGGGGGCGGGCGAGCTCGATGCCGTTTTGCATTTCACTCTGAGCTCCGACGAATATACCGCATTCAGAAAATAAACAGGACAATTATAACCATTTCTCCAAAGGTCAGATGTCCGGACCTCCGAGATTTCTTAGTGGCACTTTTTTGCCGTTTTCAGCCGCAACATGGCTATGTCATATAGCCTGGAGTTTCAACCCAAGCTCAGGGCAGGGAAATGTCTTACGACATTTTCCAGACAAGCTATCCATTCTCCGATTTAACATTTTTCCATCCGTGTCTTTTCATCAGCCTGTGGACAGTTGATTTTGCTGAGGACAGTCCCGACATGCGCATATTTTTCCAGTAAATGACACAATAGTTTCCTGCAATTGCACAATCAAGGCAAGCTGGGTGTTTAGGTCATCTTGCGGAATGAAGTATGGCTCTTTCGCCGAAAGAGACTCGTGGCACTTTTTTAGCCGCGGAGTGGCGGAGGGACCTAGCCTATGGTTTCAACGTATATATTCAGTGAACTATGTTGTTCGTAGTCGCTATCGCGATCGTAGTCGTAATCCCTGGCCAGAGCTCGGGCAGGCGATTGAATTCGTTTTCCGATCACGATTACGAAAGCCGCTTCGCTGACAGCGATATTTTCTCCCTCTTGGTGTTCACGCTTCAGCGTGTTCTTCCTGGCATTTTAACTAGACGTTGCTCGAAAAGTATTTTTTTGAGTGTCAAAAAAATACTTTTCA
>DYRX01000568.1 GCA_020718525.1 Victivallis vadensis | reverse complement strand
ATGGCTGATGACGCGAGCGCAGCGAGGCTATTTTAACATCCATCCATCCAGTCGTTTATCCAATCGTCCATTGGGCGGATAGCGCTTATCCGTATCTTGCCCACAACTGGGTGGCGGCCATCAGGAGCATGCTTGTCAGCCGCGAGCCGAATTCACATTCTCCTATGTCTCGTCAGATGGTGGGAATCTTGCCGTCCCTTTCAACGAACTGCTTGGCATCCATTCGGGATTCGAATTGGAGAGGATGCAGAATACGTACAGGCTCAACAGGTTCCAATACCGGTCACTGGACAAGATACTCTGCGACATCGCCTCCTTCAAAAAAGAAGCTTCCGATTTCAGAGTGCTTCGTTTCTACTGGAACGTTTCCGCTCTTTTCGCTTTTCAGACGATGACCCTTGCGGAATCAGGGACATCGCCGGAAAATATCCTGCCTGACGGGCTGGGCAATGCGAAAAACTTCATCCATGCGCATTACGGAGAAAAGATAGGCATGGAGAAGATCGCACGCATCGCATGTTTTTCCAAGGGGCATTTCCAGAGGGAATTCAAAAGGAAATTCGGATTTTCCCCATTGGAATACCTTAACGGATCAGCACTCGTTACGAGTGCTGAAAACAATCGCAAATAACAATCCCTCTTTTTTTTGACAAAAGCAGAAGATGATGCTAATTCCAAAGGTCACCACAACCCGTAAAAGGAAAGAGCATCATCTTGAAAAATCTACAGTTGGTATTGGGGATTGACAAGAACAATCCGTTATTTTCCATATATTCGGCGGAAGACAACCCTGAAATGCTTGAGGTCTATTTCGGCCTGGCTCTTCTTGAAAGGGTTGAGAGGGGTAGGGATTCCTTCCAGTTCAAACTGCTGGTCGGCCGCCTTTACAATATGAATTACAGGCGCAAGGCCCTTGTCGAGGCGTTCGATATCGATCTGAAGACGATCAGGAAATGGGGGAATGCGCTCAGGACCGGACAGCTTGACATGATAGAAGCGGCTTTTGCCGGCCATGATGCACGCCGCAAGCTGACGCCGGAGATCGACTCATACGCCCGGAGCCGCTTCAGGGAACTCCACCAGGACAACCGGTACAGCTACAGCAGTATCATCCGGAATGAGATAAAAGAGCACTTCGGCAAGACCCTCTGCGCAGAAACATTGCGTCCCATATTCAAGGATGAGAAGACACTTATGGGT
>DYRX01000273.1 GCA_020718525.1 Victivallis vadensis | reverse complement strand
TTTTTCACCGCTTTCTCTTGGCGGCGATCATTCGCCGGAAAACAGCCGGAAAATAATTTCCGGTAAGGCAAAAGCGGCATTTGTAGTAATGGCACTGTGTGCCCCGCAGTCCAAATGCTTCGCAGAATTTCGGCGTCTGCCGAACTTGGATTGTTTCACGCCAAGGCGCAAAGAACGCCAAGGAAAGAAAGAGAACAATTTTTTCGCTTCGCGGCTTCGCGGCTTTGCGTGAGAAGAGGGTTTGACGGTTTACGGATTACAGTTCAGAAATACGAATCGTTGTCGTTTTCGTAATCGCTACCGTAATCGTCCCCCCTCGTGTTCCGTGTCGTTTTTCGTGCATCGTGTACGCTTGCGTGAACCGCTCCGCTGTGAACGAAGTAAGTTCAGACGTCTGAATCCGAGACACCGTAACAATCTACGAGATTTAATCGTATCTTCTTTATAATCAGGGAATAACAATATTTTATTGTTGATCCTTAGCAGATTTGAGATGTGAAAATGAAAGTTGCACTTTTTGGCAAGTATGCCACTTTCGCCGAAAGTGGCACAGGCGGAAGCATGAAGAAAGCGTTTCGGAAAAGCCGCGCCGCGGCTAAAAACGGCAAAAAAGCGCCACTGAAAAATCACAGAGCTTCTGATCTCTGACGTTTCTTCAGGTCAATATTCAATATTTCTGACCGGCAACTGTAAACTTTTTCGTTCACAGCGGAGCGGTTCTGGCAAGAGCCTACTTTTTTTCTTCGCTGGTCTTTATCGTCAGCTCGTGCTGGTTGATGAACTGAGGATAGGTGAATTTGATCTTAATGTCCTCGGAATGCGCCTTGTAGGACTCGCTTGAGAGGAGAGGATTTGGTTTGGCGGGAGCGCCAGCCTCCGTTCCGCTGTTTGCAGGAGGAGCTGAGGAGGCTTCGTTCTTTTTCATCTGCCTCGATACAAAATAAGCCGACAGGGTGATCAGGATCAGAAGGGTGATTCCAACGACAGTCAGCATGATGCTCAGCTTTTTCTCCGCTTCCTGATTGACCTGCCTTCCCCTGTGTATGCTTTCGATGATCTCATCTGGCACCGGGCGGAATTTTTCTGTTGTTCCAAGGCTTTGCAGGATTTGACTTTGCTTTTCGCTGATGCCGTAATATTCGCAGAGAGCCTTTATATATGCAGTGACGAATACCGGCGCGGGCAGAGAGCTGTAATCGTCTCTTTCGATGGATTCGATGAACTGCTTGGATATCCTTGTCTTGTGCGAAACCTGATCAATCCCGATTTTGAGCCGCGTTCTTGCTTCGAGAAATATTTGTCCGGGACTTTCTCCGCGCGGCGAACTTTTCAGCACGCAATGGGAGGATGTGTCCACTGCCGCCTGGAGATTTTTATCCAAATTATTTTCGGATAAATCTAGGGCAGACAAGACGTTTTTTGGTGCTTCCCGCAGTGGAGATTCCGCATTGTTGCTTGAAGACGAAGCGTCATCCGTCTTTGCGTTCTCGGCTGGAGAACGCGCTTTGGCAGGGCTCAGCTTCACCGGCTTTTTGACGGCGGCGGGAATCTGAGTCTGCTCGGGCGCGACGGCAGGAGCCGGTTCCACCGGTTTCTGCGAATCCGGAGAAACAGAGTCAAGCTCAAAAAGTTCGTCTCTTTCTTTTTCCATCCGACTGCAACCTATTTAATTGCGTGACCAAGACTTGTCTGCTTTGAAAATCTCCCGCAAATATGCCATGTGAAAAAGCAAAATCAAGCAGAATGCGTTTTTTGCATGCGCAAGGGCGACTGGAAAGAAATGGAATAGAAGCTATTTTAGGCGGCGTTCTTGTTCTTCAGCAGAAGGGATTGATAAATATGAGCGACGCGGCTGGGATCAGAAGAAAGAGAAAGATGCTGATCGCATTTTTTTCGCTTGTCTTGGCGGGACTGATCGTTTATGGAGCTCTTCGCCCGTCCGAGGAGGACGAGTCTTTTGTCTCTCTAAAAGATGCTTTTCTTGAAACTCCCCTTGGTGAAAGGCCTGATCCGGAAAAGATGAAGGAGCTGAGAAAGGCTTTCGACAAGCTGAGCCCCGAGACGAAAGAGCGTCTGATGAACGAGATCATGCGCGAGCGCCTGCAAGAGGCGAGAGAGAAAATGAAGGAGATGAGCATCGAGGAGAAAAGGGAGCATGTTGACAGGATGATCGCGGAGTCGAGGAAAAATTTTGCACGTCTTGACGAAGCTGAAAAGGCGAGAATAAGGGAGCGTCTCAGCTCTCCGGAAGGCAAGGAGAGAATCCGGAAATCCATATCCTTCTACTACTCCGAATTCACTCCGCAGGAAAGGGAGCTCCTCGATCCTCTTGTGAATGAAATACTAAGCGGGATCGGAAATCTTTGAAGAAGGCATTTACAATTGTAGAACTGCTGGTGGTCATCGGCGTCATATCCATTTTGGCGGGCATGCTTTTTCCTATGCTCTCAAAAAGCCGTGAGCGCGCCCTTAGAAGCTCGTGCATCAGCAACCTTAGGCAGATTGGAACTGCAATCAGCGCATACTGCTCCGAAAGCGGCGGCTGTCTGCCGGTCTGCCTGAGAATACCGTCCGGCCCCGGCGATCCAGACGCGATCAACGCCGTGATAGATCTCAACACGAAGAATATCTACCACTGCCCTTCAGACACGGAAGAGATTTACGACGGACAGAGTTTCTTTTCCAGATATGGATCGAGCTACGAATGGAATGCCTGGCTGAACGGAAAGCAGATAGACAAGCCGAAGCTGGGGATAGCCGAAATCCTCCTGTCAGTCCCGATGATGGGCGACGCGATGGCATTTCACAAGCCCAAAGGAAGAAATTATCTGTACCCGGATTCTTCCGTCAAAGAATCTCTGGAGGTGCTCATTGAGTGATTCAGTCGCAATCATGGCGGAAAACATTGTAAAGAGATATGGCAGATTCACCGCCGTTGACGGGATAAGCCTGAGCGTCCGTTCGAATTCCGTGTTCGGCTTTCTTGGACCAAATGGCGCGGGAAAGACGACGATGATGCGCATTTTGCTGGGTCTTTCCATGCCGGATTCCGGCAAGGCGGAACTGCTCGGCAAGGATCTTTTCCGTCAGAAGGACGAGATTTTGAGCATGGTCGGAGCAGTGATAGAAGCCCCATCTTTCTTCGAATATCTGACCGCCTATGAGAATCTCTATTATCTTTCGAGAATAAGCGCCAAGCTTCCTGCCGCCCAGATATGGAAGACGCTGGAGACTGTCGGGCTCACCGAAGTCGCACACAAAAGAGTCGGAGCATTCTCCTACGGAATGAAGCAGAGGCTCGGGATAGCCCAAGCCCTCCTCCCGGCAAGCAGGCTCATCTTCTTGGACGAACCGACAAACGGTCTGGATCCGCATGGGATTGCAGGAGTAAGATCTTTGATACGAAGACTTTGCGCTCAAGAGGGCATAACGTTTTTCATATCGAGCCACATGCTGGGCGAAGTCGAGAGCATATGCGACAGAGTCGCAATCATTGACAAGGGCAGGCTCATTTGCGAGTCCTCCGTGTCAGATCTGCTTGAATCCCAGCGCTGTATCGAGCTCAAAACAGATCAGCCGGACGCATTCTTGTCATTCTGCTCGAAAAAAGAAATTAACTGCAAAAGAGTCGAAGGCGAATCAGGCAAGTTCCTAATTCCCGGAGACGAAGGCGATATCCCGGATCTCGTCTTCTCCCTCGTTGCGGAATCCGTTAAAATCCTGTCAGTTGGCAAACGTAAAACAAGCCTCGAGGAGATATTCGTTGAATATACTGGAAAAGATCGGAAAAATACCTCTTCTGACAGGTTTTGAACTAGTCAAGATCTTCAGGCAGAGGCATGCGCTCGTCGGAGGCGGGGTTCTTGCCCTGCTGGTCGGACTCTGCTCGGTCGGGATCAGCCTCCGCATGGAGCGCCATGCGGAGAGGCGCTTCAGCGGACGCCTGGTGAACGAGCTGATCAACGGGGTTTCATTTTCGCAGACAGTTCTTCTGCCGGGAATCTATATACTCCTTCCGATGATGGTAGGGATACTTGCCGCCTCGCTTTTTGCCGGCGAGTTCGAGTCGGGGCAAATCAGAATGATGGCGATACGCCCGTCGGGGCGGGCGAGAATATTGATAGCAAAGCTTTGCGCAATATCAATTTATGCCTATATTTGTCTGGCATTTCTGCTGGGACTGAGTCTCGCCTGCGGTGCTCTCCTTTTCGGCTTTTCAGGCGACGTCCTGGTCTTCGGCCCGGCATTTCTCGGGAAAGGCGGAAGCATATATATAATGCAAGGCTCCGAAGCGTGGAATCGGCTTCTGCTCTCATATTTTTTCGCAGGCTATTCGCTCGTTTCAATCGCCGCGCTCTTCATCCTTTTCTCCATGCTGTTCAGGAAGCTGACTCTTGCCATAATCATTCCGCTGGGCATCTATTTCACCAGCTACATACTCGACGCGATGCCATTCATGGAAAGTCTTCAGCGCTATCTGCCGACGCGCTATCTCATGGCATGGAAGCATGTCATGGCGCCAAAAATCGAATGGCAGGCCCTCCTCGACGACGGGACAATGATTTTGGCGTACACCTTGTCATATCTGGCAATAGCCGCCCTCTCCTTTAAAAACAAGGACATATAGTTTTTCATCATGAACAGCATCGAGGCGAAAGTCACATTCATCGAGGGAAGGGACTCGGGCAAGTCTCTGCCTGTGAAAAGTCCGGGATCCTTCATTGGCAGGGAAAGCGACAACGACATAAGGCTTTCCTGCGAAGGAGCTTCGCGCTATCACGCCAAGATCGAATTTTCGGAGGATCTCTCCTGGCTTATCAGAGATTTGGGAAGCTCCAATGGAACAAGGCTGAATGGAAAAAAAATCGCAGGATTCTCCAAACTTTCCGATGGAGATGTAATATCTTTCGGAGGCGACATAATAAAATTTGAAGCGTCACAGGTTTCCGTGGACGCAAAACCGGATAAAAAGTCCGCGCCCGCCGCCGACCGATCTGCTGGCGGAAAAGACGAGAAGATGGAGACCTATCTGAAGGCGAGGCTGAGCCAGGAAATGGCCCTTCTTGCAAAAAAGCTGAAGGCCGAAAAGATACGCCGTCTGCGCCTGGCGACGACGGTGGTACTCGTAGCGGTCAATCTGACAATCCTTTCGATCTATCTCATGCACGTCTGCAAGTCTAGGACTCTTTATCTTATCACATCGGAAATAATCCGGATTCTCGAACATTTCAGAGCAGGAATGCGCTAGTGTCCTGTTTCCTAAATAACGATACTATGTCTCTTTAATAATTCAGACTAGTAGTTGTTGCACCCCTTCAGGGTGCTGGAATTTCTGATTAATCTTATCCCAGCCCGTTGGGCTGGGCTAAGGAATGCCACCCCTTCAGGGTGAAAACAACAATAGATGAAATGAACTACCGCGATGCAAGCATCGGGGAATTTACCCCCCTCTGATTAAAGGGGATGCTTTCTCAGGCTGAAGGACTGACATTCCATAGCCTAGGGCAACGCCCTAGGAAAAGGAAATAAAAAAAAGAAATTGCACCCTGAAGGGGTGCAACAAC
>DYRX01000567.1 GCA_020718525.1 Victivallis vadensis | reverse complement strand
TCCGGTGGAGAATTTCATCCGTTTACTCAATCGCAATTCAGGGACAGGGAATCAGAGTGCATCTTTGGTAATAAGTCTTGGCACAACGTTCAAAATCACCGGCCTGCGCGGCTTTTCCCGCAGGCCGGTGGATTACAGGGTTAGCCGTCGAGCCATATCTTCGACTTACCAGTAATGGCGTCTGTATAGATCAAGCCCTTCGTCTGGGCGGCCTTGATCTTTCGGTCAAGCATTTCTGGAAAGCTAAGAAAGCCCTCAAGCACTACGATGAGGTCGCCGCCATCGAAAAACACCGTTTTGATAGCCTTTCCAGCGACAAGAGACGAAACGACATTCTCGCTGAAGCCGTGGATTGAAATGAAAAGTCCACGGCCGTACATCTTTCCTTCGATCTTTCCGGCGAACTGATACACAGCTTCATTCGCGGCGGCCTTGTCTTGCCACTTTGCTTCTATGATGTAGTGTTCACCGTCGTACTTCACTGAACCATCGATTTGCTCACCATTGACCCGGTATGGCTCGGAAATTTCGAGAGAGAAAAGCGTTGATAGATTCTGGAGGATTTCCTCAAGGGCATAGCCGCGCTTTGCGCCGACCACTTTGCCCTGTAAAAGAGAAATGAACTGTGCCTTGAGATTGGGAAGAGTCGTGTTCGGGGCTTTCGCCGCCGCTTCCTTTCGCTCACGCTCCTTACGCTGCTCATAAATTTTGTGGTCGCGGATTTCCTGAAGCTGCTTCAGATGCGTGATTGCGTGCTCGGCCTCCGACTTGTTCAGCTTCTTCAGTTTGTCGAAGTAGTAGGAATCAAAGTGCTTCCAGGCAATAAGCGACTGAAGCATCGAGCGGAACTGCCCAAGCCCTCCGTCTGTTTTTTTGCTGAGGTGGTCAAACATTGCATCGACAATCGCGTACCGATGCATTGTTTTGTGATCACCGATAGCCCTTATGTCAGTCTTCGTACAACTGTTGGTCTCAAAGAACGCAACGATATCATCCTTCGGCCATAGCAGCTTTAGGACACATTCGCGCATTGCCAACTTGATGTCACTTGGGAATGTCATAGGCAGTAATTGCGACGGCTAATAAATTATTATATATAGTTTCTCGACATCTACGACAGCTCAAAACTTGAACCAACAAAAACAGGAAGTTAGCTTCACTTCTATCCTGACATCACTCACCCCTCACATGATATCAATATG
>DYRX01000272.1 GCA_020718525.1 Victivallis vadensis | reverse complement strand
CGGTTAAATTATTCAAGTGTATTACGATTAGTATTTAAGGGACAGGACACTAGATGAGCGACGCGGCGGAAGTCATAAGAGTCATGAAAAAACTGAGAAGCTGTGCGACCGGGCTCGCTTTCTCGGTCGCCGACGGCAAAATACTTGTCGGGGGAAAAAAAACTGCCGGGCTCCCCCCGATGGAAATGAAAATGTTCACAATTCCTGCATCTTACTTTATGTCTCTCAATGCTATCCCACCCTAGGACACGGACGAAGACATTTCAATACAGGATGCTGAAAAGGAGCTTCCTGAAAATGCCTCGGATTCGCTGCAGTCATATTTTGAGGATTTCGGATACAGATGTCTCATCTTGGATTTGAGAGCATTGGAGATGGAAAATAAATGGATCTGCGTTGGAACAAAAAAACATTTTGATTTGTCTTTACCGTGTCGCATGTTCAAGTAGGAAAGCGAGAGGAGGCAGAGCTTTGCCAAGCTTTGCAGTAAATGCTTTGATTTTGGACATTTAGGGAGACAAACACCATGAAATTTTTGGAATTTTTCATTAAGCCCGCTGTGTTGTGGAATCTCTTGTGGATTCTTCCCTTTCTCGTGCTGGCGGCGTTATATGCCTCGTCAAGGAGGAAGAGGGTGTCCCAGGCTCTGCTGGGAGCAAGGGCGGAAGATCCGGCGTTCAACAATCTTTCGAAAGCCAAAAGAAATCTCAATTATTTTCTTGTTTCCATAGGACTGCTTTTTGCTCTGATCGCCGCCGCCAGGCCCTTCTGGGGCAGTCAAATCCTGCCTTGGAGCGGCTCCGGGCGCGACGTGATGTTTGTGCTTGATCTTTCCAAAAGCATGCTCGCCGAGGACATAAAGCCGTCTAGAATAGAGCACTCGAAATGGCTCATCAAGGAAATCGTCAAATCCATTCCCGGGGACCGCTACGGCCTGGTCGGTTTTTCCGGTTCGGCATTTCTTCAATGTCCGATGACAATAGACAAGACAAGCCTCTTTCAGATCCTCGACGAGCTTCGGCCCGGGAGCATTCCGCTCGGCGGGACGAACATAGAGAATGCGCTGAATGTCGCCCTGAAGGCGTTTTCAGCCGCCGAGGGCTCCCACAAGGCGATTGTTCTGCTGACCGACGGCGACGAACTGCAAGGAAAGATGTCGGATGCGGTAATGGAGCTGAAGGAGAAAAATATTCCAATCTACGTGATAGGAGTTGGAGATCCGAGCCAGCCAGGGCTTATAATGAACGTGGACGAGGAGACAGGTAAAAAGGTTTTCATGAAGACAAAGGAAGGCGAGCTTGTAAAGAGTTCGCTCAACGAGCAGGCGCTTGCCGCGATTGCCTCCGAAGATCCTGGCAGTATATATGTGAGAACAACGGCGACAAACCCCAATTTGGAGCCTGTTTTGGCGAAGATAAGAGGTCTTGTGCCGGAAAAGTATCAGAGCGGACAGAACACAAAGCCAATCGAGCGTTTTCATCTGCCGCTTTTTGTCGCGGTGATCCTGCTCATGCTTTCCATGTGCTTTTCAGAAACTAGGCGCATTGCCGCCGCCCTCCTAGTTCTTTCCTTCTTTTTCTCTCCGCTGAGCTCATTTGCAAACGCCCCTGCCGAGGATGATGATCCGCAGGTGCCAGCCATCTCGCCTAGCGATGCAGGGGAGCAAAAACAGCCTCCATCTGATTCTGCAGTCGCCATGCCTGGGTCGGAGAAAGATCCGGAAAAGAACGCCGAAACCTGTTTTTCAGACGCTCTGAAACTCCATGAGAAAAAGGATTACCAGGGCGCGTCCCAGCTATATCAGAAGACTATCAATTTGAGCCAGAATCCTGAGCTGAGATCAAAATCCTTCCAGAATCTTGGCGCCATCGTCCATGGCCAGGCCAGGGAAATGATGCAGGGAATGGATATTGAAAAGGCTGAAAAGACACTTGCACATGCAGAAGAAATGTACAAGGACTCGATCAGCTTTGCCGACGCAGGCAACAAATCTCCAGCGATCAATCAACAGCTTCTCATAAATGACAGAAAAATCCTCGAAGAACTGAAGAAGAAAAAAGAGGAAATGGAAAAAAAGAGGCAGGAAGCAAAAGACAAGACGGAGCAGGCGAAAGACAAAAACCAGGAAGAAAAGGAGCAAAAGTCTTCCGATAAAAACAAGGACGGGAAAAAGGACGATAAGAAGGATCAGAAGCAGGATCAGAAACAGGAGCAAAAGCAGGATTCGCAATCCAAAGACTCAAAAGCTGGAGATAAGGACAAAAAGCCTGATCAGGAGCAGAACAACGAGCAGAAAGAGGGTGCTCAGGATCAGAAGCAGGATACTGGCGGCAAGGATGAAAAATCCGGGCAGTCCCAGAAAGGCGAAGGACAGGAGAAGAAGGAGGAGAAGGACAAATCTGCGCAGGAAAAAACCGAAGAGGCTAAAAAGGCTGTTGACGACTACAAGAAAGAAGCCGAGAAACAGAATTCCGAGCAGGACAAGGAAAAGGCCTCCAAAGCGAAGGAGGAGCTAGAAAAGGCGGCAAAGGCTCAGGAAGAGAAGAAATTGGACAAGGCGGACGAACACCTCAAGAAGGCGCTTGAATCCTTGGCAAAAAAGAACGATGAAAAGAAGGACGGCGAGAAGGAAAAGAACGGAAAGAAGGATAAAGGCGAAGAGAAGGACAAGAAGAAGGAGCCGCCTCAGGAGAAGAGCGCCGGCCAGGGGCAGGCCGCTGAAAAAGGAAAAGGCGAAAAGGACGAAAAGATTGATCAGGATCAGGCGGAGGCTCTCCTCGACCTCATGGAAAAGGACGAGAAAAATTTTAGAGACGAGCTTAAGGAGCTCAACCGCAGAAATTCGCAGATAAAAGAAGTTGAAAAGGACTGGTGAAGCAAATGGGCAGAATCGCATTTGTGTGTCTTCTCAGTTTTACATTTATGCTTGCGTCGGCTGAGAAGCTTTTTTCATCCGAGATCAGCATCGAGGTCGAGCCAAACCCGGTTCTGAGCTCGGAAATTGCTCAGCTCAAGGTCAGTTCGTCGGGTGGAAAGCCCGAGCTTTCCGAACTCCCGGAAATCCCCGGACTCAAATGGCTTTCCCGGACTCCAAGCGTCAGTTCCGAAACAAGAATGGTCAACTTCAAAACGACCAGCAAGGTCGTATGCATCTATAATTTTGTCGTGGAAAAGCCCGGCAAATACCAGATTCCCCCGCTAAAAATAAAATTGAAGGATAAAAAGGTCCTCAGCGACGCCTGCGATTTCGATGTCATTTCAAGAAGCGTTGATCTAGCCTCGCCTGCCGACGGAGCCAGAGACAACGCGAAAGATTCCTTGCCATTGGATGAGCTGGTTTACATGAAGTCCCAGTTTCTGACTTCTAAAAAGGAGGTCTATGTCGGCGAAGAGATTGGACTTGAAATAAGGCTCTACACTCTCAGCGGTCTGAATTGCACGCCTTCGTGGCCGCAGATACGGATGGACAATGTGGCGTTCAAGGATTTCAGCTCAATAAATCAGGAAAATCCGCGTTTTTCCGGATATAGGACACTGAATGAAAATATAGGCGGACGACAGTTTACGGTATTCATTTTCAGGACAGCGTTGAGACCTCTCTGCGCCGCGGAACTGACTGGAACTGCGGATGCAAAAGTCATTCTCAAAATTCCCAGGGAGCGCGGCAGGCAGTCAATCAGGGATCCTTTTGGGGACGACTTCTTCTCACCATTCTTCAGCAACTACGAAGAGATTCCGAAGGAGCTTTCCGCTCCCGTCGGACCATTGACAGTGAACCCCCTCCCCCCGGCTCCGCAGGACAGCATCTTCTTGGGACTTGTAGGAAAATGGAATCTAAAGCCTGAGATAAGTTCGAAAAATCTGCGCAGTGGAGAACCTGTGACGCTGACGCTGAAAATAACAGGAGAGGGAAGTCTCGACAATCTCAGGACACCCGAGATCAAGGTCTCTGATTTCCGCGACTATCCACCAGAACTCGCAAAGGCGGAAAGCATTGGCGCGGGAAAAGTCTCGACAGAATTGAGATATGTCCTCATTCCTCTCAGGGAGGGGCCCTGCCCGATCAATCTGGCTTTTTCAACATTTTCCAGCGAGAGCGGACAATATTCGACTGCGCGATTTGACGAGAAATTCAATGTTACAAAAGGTGAGAGCAAGCACTTGGAGCCTGCCGTTTTTGATACGGGCGCTCAAAAGACAGAAACGGCAAGCAAAAAGAAAAAAATCAAGCCTAGCGAGCTTATTGGACCAAAGAATGGATCAGGAAAATACTTTTCACTGCCAATATGGAAAAATCGCCTGACTCTGGCATTGTCAATTTTCCTGGCAGGGCTCCTCGTTCCTCTCCTTTCCGAGTCATTCCTGTTCTGGAGAAGAAAAGTGAACGCCGATCCAGAAATGCTCCGTAAAATGAGGGCGCAGGGCAGGCGCGGAAAAATCCTCTCAAATCTGAAAAAATGCGACGAATCCAAGCTCCACGAGATTGTCAGAGCGTCTGTTGTTCCCTATCTGATTGACATGACAGGACTTGCACCTGGAACCAGCGCTACGGAGCTTGCGTCGAAACTCGGCGACAAGGAACTTGCAAAATGCATTGTCGAAGGGGAGGCATCCTCCTACATGCCCGGCTCCATGTCGCCGTCCGATCTTCGCCAACGTCTCTGTAAGGCGCTTAAAAGAGCGTCCTTTGTTTTCATCTTTTTCGCGGCGACATGCGGACTTTTCGCCCAGGAAAATGCGAAATTCGCAGTTCCCGCCGAGTCAGGCAAAGCGCTTGCGGAATCTGACGAACTTTCCGAGTACTACGCTGGAAACTATGCGAAGGCTGCCGAGCTTATTCTCAAAAAGATGGATGACGCCAGGCCGAATCCAGTCCTGCTCTACAATTTGGCCGACTGCTATTACCGCATGAACGAGTGGCCGCAGGCGCTCCTCTGCCTCGAAAAGGCTGTGCGCCTTGCTCCGCGCGATTCTGACATCAGGGAAAATCTCAACTACCTGAGGAGAAAAATGTCCCTGCCCGAATACTGCGGAATAGAGCATCCTCTCGACATGCTTGTTTTTCTTCGTGACAGCGTGCGCCCGGACGAATGGATTTTGCTTTCATCAATCTTTTTTCTGCTCTCAGGCATGCTGTTCTGCGCGAGAAGACAGTTTGCAGGTAAATCATGGATGATAGTATTTTTCATACTGCTCTCCATCTCTGCCGTGGGGGCGATTTCCGCTTTGGTACAGAATGAAGGCAGTTACAGCCGGACAAAGGCGTTTCTCATGAAGGAAAATGCTCAGATTCATTCTCTGCCGTCTGAGAATTCGCAGACATGCTCCTTCAAGCTTTCTCCGGGGGAGGAGCTTTCCGCCCTCGAAGAACGCAATGGCTGGACTAAAATCAGGAGCGGTTCGGCGGAAGGATGGGTGTGTTCAAAAGATATAGGCAGGTTGTTCTAGCACTATTTCCGTGATTTTCTAAAAAGAAATGATTGTAGATAATCTAGGCGCAAGTCTTTCCGAGAGCGGAAAATTTAACCGGCTACGCCGGGACGTTCCAAGACTCGCTATCGTTGTCGTAATC
>DYRX01000566.1 GCA_020718525.1 Victivallis vadensis | reverse complement strand
GAGGAATTGTGCGGGGGGCTATATCATCCGAAGACCAATTCGGACTTCAAGCGTGCCGGCAGTGCAAAAGGATCGGTTATTTTTTCCAACTGTCGCAAAGAGAAAATAATGCGCCCGCGCGTCCGCCATAGAAATCAGAATAGAGAGAAGAAGCTGATTAGCTATCTTGCGGCAAGGAACGGAGACGAGGTGAATGCTGCGATTCTCCGTGCGCTGAAGGCCGGAGTGAGCTCACGGGATATGGCCGGTCTGTTTCCCGGCATCTCGTCTGGCACCGGCAAAAGCTCTGTAAGCCGGCACTGGGCGGCCGAAGGATTGAAGGCGATAGAAAAATTAAGGGGACGGGAGTTGAGGGGGGAAGAGTTTTTCTGTCTCATGCTGGATGGGATCGTGCTCAGCTGCGGGCAGACTGCGATTGCGGCGCTGGGTGTCACGACGGACGGACGCAAGATGATGCTCGACTTCGAGCTTGGGAGCTCGGAGAGCAGGGAAGTTTGCGGGAGGCTTCTTTCACGTCTGCAGAATCGCGGCTTTCGGAATGTCAAGGGGACTCGGCTTCTGGTTGTTCTGGACGGAGCCAGGCCGCTGAAAAACGCTGTCATGGAGAAATTCCGAAATCCGCTGATACAGAGGTGTCTGGTGCACAAGGAGCGAAACATAAAGGCGTGTCTTTCTAAGCGGCACTGGCGCGAGTTGTCGAGGCTTTTCAATAATCTCCGCGGTGCTGAGGGAGCCGAGGCGGGAAGAGAAAAACTCGATGACATAAAGAATTTCCTGAGAGAGAAGAACAAAAAGGCTCTGGACAGTCTGGAGGAGGCTGGCGAGGAACTGATAGCGCTGCACTCCGTCGGGGCGCCTTCCAGCTTGCACACATCTCTTTTAAGCACGAACTGCATAGAAAACGCATTCAACAACGTGCGCAGAAAAATTGGCGGAGTGTATCGCTGGCGCGCGGAAACTGATCAGGCGGAGCGCTGGCTTGCATTCGCCATGCTGGAGACGGAAAAGGGATTCAGAAGAATCAGGGGACACAAGGACATTCCATCTTTACTGAATGTTTTGCTCATACCGACGGATTCAACCCGCCCTCCCCAGGCGCATGCGCCTGGGGAGGGCGGCGCTCCGCCAGAAAACAAGCTACTGGACAAAAAGGAGGAAAAAAAAGAAATAGCCACTTGAAGAAGGGGAATCAAAGATGCAAAGTA
>DYRX01000565.1 GCA_020718525.1 Victivallis vadensis | reverse complement strand
AGCTTTTCCCTCAGTTCTGCGAGGATTCCGGCAAAATTGGGATCATCTGCGATGTTTCTCTGTTCGAGCGGATCGTTTTTGAGATCAAAGAGCAGTTCCGCGCCTCCAATTGAAGTCCAGTGATATTTGAACTGCCCCTTCATTACGCAGAAGAAATCATCTAGACATTGTCCGATGAAATATTGGTCATTTTCTTTTCTGCCCTCATCGAAGATGCTCTGTCCGTCCAGGTCTTTGAGAGGGATGCCTGCGATATCGAGTATGCTTGGCATTATGTCGGAGAGCTGTACGAGCATTTCCGATCTTTCTCCGGCGCGTGGCTTCTCATCCCAGGGACCGGCAGGCGGTCTCACTATGAGAGGAATGTGAGCCGAGCCCTCGAAGAAGACGCTTTTTGCGCCCATGCGGTGGTCGCCGAGCATGTCTCCGTGGTCGCTGGTGAAGATTATCCAGGTGTCCTGCATGAGATTCATCTCGAGCATTCTTGCGAAGAGGAGACCTAGCTGATAGTCTATCTGTGTGATGCAGGCATAGTATGCTCTGCGCAAATCGAGCAACTGGGATTCGCTCATGCGATAGTTTCCATCGAGCAGATATGTTGATTCGAGGAAGCCTTGCGGGGTGCTCTCGAGGCTGGATGACCAGTCTCCGATGGCAGGAGGGCGCATTGCCCTGTTTGCGTACAGAGCCCAATAGTTTGCGCAAGGGTCGAATGGCGGATGCGGCTTCGCGAAACTGGTCCACATGAAGAAGGGGCGTGTCGTGTCCCTCGTCTCGAGAAAGTCTATGGATCTCCTTACAGTCCAGTGGGTTAGACTTTTTGATTCGTCAACTGTCGAGATGACGGGAACCGTCTCGTTTTCGCCGACGCCGTGAGCCTTTGGATACGCCGAACCGCCGCAGGGATTGAACTGGCGGTAGTAGTCCATGCAAAGCTCCATGTGCTCGAATCCGTAGTTTGCGCGCATTGGATGGAAATGCATCTTGCCCTGCGCCCGGGTCTGATATCCAGCCTCCGTGAGCATGGCAGGAAGCGTCCTGTTCGAGGCCAAAGGAGTCAGAGCTGTTCCATTGCCTTTGAGTCCGTGCGTGAACGCATGTTTCCCCGTCATGATCGTCGCACGTGCCGGCATGCATATCGGACAGTCGGAATAGGCGCGCATAAAGGATATCCCCTCGTCTGCGAGCCAGTCGAGATGCGGCGTGTA
>DYRX01000271.1 GCA_020718525.1 Victivallis vadensis | reverse complement strand
TTGTGCGAGGACAAGTTCTTGTCTCCTAACTTTGCGGCTTTGCGGCTTAGCGTGAGGAATCTCAGGATTGTTTCACGCCTCGGCGTGAAACAAATTGAATAGCGTTCAAAAATCTCCGCAAGCAGGCAGTCTCTCCCGATGTCAGCCAGGCGCTCTTTCAAAATTCTCGATGATCTCAATCGTCTCTTTCGGACTTTTCGAAGCGGACATAAGTCTGAATAGATTTGAGGAGGGGAATAGGTTTTTTGCGAATTCCACAATGCTTCCTGGCTTTTTGTGTCCGCCTTCAGCCGCGAGTTGGACAATGCGTATCAGCAGGAGCAATGGGTGCGCATCGTCTGATCCGTCCTGCCTGCCAGCGCAGAGGTTTTCGATCTCTCTTATAAGCCAGGGATTGCGCATCATGCCTCTGGCAGGTGTAAGTCCATCAAGTCCAATGCTTTTCGCAAGACTGCAGGCGTCTGCCGGAGAAAAAAGATCTCCGCTTGCGAAAAGAGCTGATTCTTTTACAATTTCACGGGCCTTTGAGAGACGTTCGTTTCTTCCGGCGACGTCTGCGTACTTTTCAAGCACCGTTCTGTGGTGAATCACAATCCAGTCCGTTCCGCACTGCACAACTTTATCGAGAATAGCATCCATTTCCGTGTGGCTTGAGAAGCCGGCGCGGAGCTTCACTCCCAGTCCGCAGTCGGGGCATGCGTCCCGAAGCGCCGTCAGGGCGTCCTTAATCCAATCAGGATTTCTAAGCTGGGCGCCCCCCGCACCGCTCCTGATGACGTCCGGGCTCGGGCATGCGCAGTTGAGCTCCACGCCCGCGACATGCTCAAGTCCGGAAAGAAGCGACGCAGTTTTTGAGAGCAGACTGCGGTCGCTTCCCATGAGCTGTACGATGATGGGGAGAGGGCGGAACTGCTGAATTTTCCTGTCCAATACAGACTGCCTCGGAAGAGAATTTGATATCCGGATGAATGGCGTTGTCCATGAGCGGACGAGATTGAACTCCATGAACGCCCTGCAGTATTCCGGGCTCATTATGCCCTCGAGAGGGGCATGGAGAATGCGGCTTGGAATTGATCTTCCTCCGGAGAATTTCAGCTCTTCGAGGAGATTGCGCATCAGAGTCCGGTCGGGATGTCAATGAACTCGCATTTGATCTTGAAGCGTCTTTGTACGATTGACATTGCCGCCATCACCCCTGGTTTTTCTGTGCAGTAATGGCCGGCGAAGACGGTGTTGAGCCCGGAGTCCCTTATCATGCTGTGCCAGGAATGGCTTCTTTCTCCTGTTATGAAGCAGTCCAGATTGTTTTCCAGAGCATCAACAGCGCAGTCTGCGCCGCCGCCCGAAACGATTCCGCAATTTTTCACGATCGCATCTGGATCTCCCTGGATCGAGCAAATTGCCCCGAGTCTTTCTGAGAGGAGTGCGGCGAGTTTTTTCGGTGTGGAGCCTGCTGGCGCGTTTCCCATGAAACCAATGCTGTATCCTGCATACTGTCCGAAAGGACGTATCCCTTTGAGGGACAGGATCTTGGCAAGCATGATGTTGTGCCCGAACTCGGGATTCGCATCGAGGGGCAGGTGTGCCGCATAGAGCGAAACACCCCCCGAGTAGAGGGCGGAAAGCATGCGTGAATCGTGGGCTTTGATGCGCCTGAGCCCGTCTTTCCAGCTTATTCCATGGTGGACAAAGACAAAGTCAGCCCCTTCTGCCGCGGCTTTCCTAAAGAGAGAGAGCGAGGAGTCCACGGCAAAAAACGCCTTGGAGACGGAGGAATTCCCTTCGACCTGGAGACCGTTGTTCGAAGAGTCGTTGCCGTAAGCGGTCAGATCAAGGATCTCATCCAGGAATCTGAGGAGTTCAGAAAGCTTTGCCATTCAGACAATCTCCACGGGCGTTGCGGAACGGACCGTTTCGCCAATCTTTGCCGCGACAAAACCGGCCTTCTGGCAGATTTTGACAGCCTTGTCGGCGATGGAGTCATCCATGAAGACGACCATTCCGACGCCCATGTTGAAGACGCGGTAGGCCTCTTTTTCAGAGATGTCGCCCTCCTCGACAATGAGCGTGAATATTGGAGGTATCGGCAGAATGTTCTTTTTGAAGCGGACGCCAACTCCCTTCGGAAGTATCCTGGGAACATTGTCGTAAAGGCCGCCGCCGGTTATGTGGGCGATTCCCTCGATTTTCACTTTTGCGTCCATCAGGCTTTTCAGGGCCTTCCAGTAGCTTGTGTGCGGCTTGAGGAGAGCCTCGGAGATGGAGGAGCCAAGCTCGTTCAGCTCGGTGTGCGGGCTATATCTCATTTTTTCGAAAAGAACATGCCTTGCGAGGCTGTAGCCATTTGTGTGAAGACCGTTCGAAGCAAGGCCGACGGCCGCCATTCCAGGCTTCATGCCCTTTCCGCTGATGATCTTGTCCTTGTCAACGACCCCGGTCATCATGCCAACAATGTCAAAATCATTTCCATACATTCCGGGCATTTCGGCTGTTTCGCCGCCCAGGAGGGCACAGCCAGCCTCCACGCAGGCGTCCGCGACGCCCGAAAGAATTTGCTCGTAAAGAGGGCTTCTCAGCTTTCCGATTCCTATGTAGTCAAGAAAATAGAGAGGTTCGGCGCCCTGGACAGAAATATCGTTCGCGCAATGGTTTACAATGTCGAATCCGAGCGAATAGTATTGGCCAGACATGGCGGCGACCATAAGCTTTGTGCCCACCCCGTCAATACTGCTGACCAGGACAGGATTCCTGTATTTTTTGAGATCTATCTGAAAAAGACCTCCGAAGCCGCCGATCGGCTCGAGCATCTCGGGTCTTCGCGCCCTGCCTATCTTCGTCTTGAGCTTTTTAAGAAGACTGTGCGCCAGATCAATGTCAACTCCGGCGGCCTTGTATGCGCTCTGATTCTCTTTGTTTTTCGCTACAGACATCATGAACTCCGTTTTGTGAACTTGCAATTGCCACGGAAAAAAGATGCGGATCTGGCGGCGAACTCGCTGGCACCGCCCCCGCATCGGATGTCCTAAATATGCCGCATATAGGCTAAAAATCCAAGAGCAAGCAAGCTTTTTGCCTAAAAATCTCCTGCATATGCGCCTGGGATAGCTTTGCTGTCATGTAGATCAACTGCGGTTTTTAGAGGGAAACAGCTTGCATTGCCGCTTATTCCGAGTAAAAGCAAAGAGCGTTTTTCTTACTACGAAACACGTGTAATACGCGGAAAATGTCAAAGTTATTTTGCAAGAGCCACTTAGCTTGATCGCAATGGAATGTCGGCGACTTGCGGAAGGAGGGAGGCGGCGGCACTGCCGCGGACTATCCAGACCAGGACGGGAACGGCATCAGGTCGTTCCTGGCGGCTGAAACCGGAGCTCGAGTGCTCGAAAAGTTCGCCGCGCAGGGTTCCCTTCACCCGGTAGATATCATTGGAATGGGCGGAGATGAATTTTTCCAGCTCGGCGGCAGAGAAGTCGTCGCAAGTTGTAAAGGTGTGGTAGTTGGGATCGCGGCATTTGGCGTATTCTCCATCCATGTCATGGGGGGCGCGCTCGGGGAAAAGCGTCAGGTCTGTATTGCAGTTTACCGTGAGTCGTCGCTCTGCACGAGGGTTTATTGCGGCGACCACCGCCTCGGCCTCAGCCGTCCGCTCCGGCGGATTCAGGTCGGTCTTGTTGATCACCACAATGTCAGCCGCCTCGATTTGTGCGACGATGTTTGGAAGGGTGTGGCGGAGCTTGAGGAAGCTGTTCGGATCTATGACGCTGATGATGCTGGCGAGACGGAAGTCCTTGTCCAGTCCGGTTTCGGTCAGCATCCGTCCGATCACCTTTGGATTAGCCATGCCGCTGGCTTCGATCACGACTCCTTCGAAACTGCCGCGTTCAGCGGAGATATTCCGCAACTGGGCGATGAACTCCGACACCAGGCACTTGCAGAAGATACTGCCACCTGGGATGGCGACAACATTGGGGCTCTCAGCGGCAATCACTGCACCGTCAATGTCCCTGGGCGAAAACTCGTTGACCAGATAGACGATTTGACGGTTTCGGGAAACTGCGACGATCCTGCGGAGGAGAGTTGTCTTGCCCGTCCCGAGGAAGCCAGTTACCAGCGTGATCGGCAACATGACTATTTCTCCGCCGCGTCCTTGATTGCGGCAACCAGTGTTTTCAGGTCTGGAATGATCGAGGCGAACCTGACCTCGCCATTGATGCAGATGGTCGGCAGATTTTTCACACCCAGCTTGACCATCATCCCGATGCCTTGGCGAACCTTGATCTTGTGCTCGTTTATGTAGCATACAATTCCGGCGGCGGCAACCGCCTTCTGCACCGCCTCCATCATATACTGGCAAGGGGCGCATGAGGTCGAATCCAAGGTGATGACATCAATCAGCACCGTCCGCGCCGCCTTGTAATCCGGCAGTGTGATGTCGTCGAAGGAGTCCATCCCCTTGGCTTTCAACGACTTGGCGGCTTCCCGCTCGTACTCGTCGTGGACTATGCTGGCAACCGCCTTGAGATTTTTAAGCGGCACTGCGTAGGGCAGATCACAGCCGGGGGCAAGGATGAAGCCCTGCTCGCCGACCTTGGAAAGTATGTCCAGAACCTCGAGTTTGGTGTCGTCTTCGTCGCCGAGCAGAAGCACCGCAGTGAGCTTGATGTTGCCGCCGAAGGACTTCTTTGCGGCGGAGCACAATTCCCTCAGCTTCGCCATATCAATCTGTTCGTCCACCGAGATGCAGTCGGCACTGGTCCTGACCATCACTTCCAGGTTTCGGGTAACGTCTCCGCAGACGAATATGGAGGATAGTCCGCCACGTGCGCGGATATGGTCGTAAATCTTGTTCATTGCCGGGGTTACGAAGCTTTCGAAGTGCTCCGGCGATATCTGGCTGGTCATCGGATCAACTGCCGCCACCACGTCGGCGCCGTGCTCGAGGTAGATGTCCGCCATCTTTATGCCAATATCGGCACAGTAGTCAATAATTTTTAGAACACCCTCCTCGTCGTCGTACATCTGCAGAAAGATGTCGTTGCCAAGCAAATGGAGTGCCAGAGTGAATGGACCGCAGATCAGGCCGTAGAGGGCAGTGTCCGCGCCAATTTCCTTTTTGAGGCGCTCCAGCGACTCGACCACGATCGGCAGGCGCCCCTTGCTCTCGTCCAGCTCGGGCAAATCGGCGAGCGTCTTGCCTTCGGCGAGAGGATGGCTGGTCACAGAGGGCGGCACCTGGTCAGCCCAGTGCAAGCCACAGCCAAGTATCTCAGCCTCGATCTGCAAGTCAAACATGATCGGCAGTCCATCCGGACGGTAAAGCTCCTTCGCCTTCTTCAACCCTTCCACCACCAGGTCGGCAGACTTTAAAAACTCTGTAGCAGTTCTGCCAATTAAAAATCCTCCGTGGCATCCGACAAACGGCAACCATGCCGGACGACTAGTCTTCTCGCCTCTGACAGCGGCTAGCAACAAATCTTTACCATTCATCTTCAACCTCCATGTTGATGTCTGTCTACAATTTCTTTGTGCCATTGACAATATGACAGGCAACTGGAATCATCTTGTAATAACTGACTCTAGTTTGGTAATTTTGTGCAATTATTTTTC
>DYRX01000035.1 GCA_020718525.1 Victivallis vadensis | reverse complement strand
ACATATGTATTTTCCACAGGATTAAAATTTTCCCTATACGGATCAAGAAGTCTGATTTTACGATGGATTCCTCTGGTTGAAACCATAGGCTAGGTCCCTCCGCCACTCCGCGGCTAAAAAAGTGCCACTCTCATTTTCACATGTTAAATCGGATAAGGAGCAAGAATCAAATATTGTTATGCCCTGATTATAAAGAAGATACGGTTAAATATTCGCAATTATTAACGATGTCGCCGATTCAGATGTCTGAATCTAGGTCATTGCGTCCTGTAGAACCGGTGAAGGGAACAGCGTGCTTTCAGCACGCACGATCCTATTTTACGATGATTCCTATGCTTGAAAGCATAGGCTAGGTCCCTCAGCCACTCCGCGGCTATAAAAGTGCCACTTCTTGTTTATTTCTGTGCCACTTTCGGCGAAAGTGGCATACTTGCCAAAAAGTCCCATTTTAATTTTCACATGTCAATTTCGACATCAAAGCAAAAATTGGGGTCGGGGGCGCTATCGGAATCGGAGTCGAGGAAAAGACCGCCTGAATACATGCGAAAAGCAACCCTGTGATTTTGGCATCAGATTTCATCTTCAGAAAGTCGGCTCTGCTCTCGAGTTCCAAATGAATGAGCACTTCCTCATCTGCTTCTTTCAGCATTGGAAACCAGAAGTATTTGAGTCTCCCCATTTCCATCATTCCGCATAATGCTGATTCAGAAGTCTGAAGTAAACTATCAGCGTTTTTTCTTGCTTGATACTTTGGTCGGATTGTCGGCTATTTTTTTAAAGGACTTAAGCGCTTCCTTGTATTTTTCTGCACAATCCTTTGCCTTCTCAAGATTCCCAGGTATTTCAGGTTCCTCTTCAAGAAGTTCAAGATTATATTTCATAACCTGAAGTTTGCTGATAATGTCTGACATTTTTTTAAACCATGCTCGGGCTATTCTTGTCTCAAGCTCAATCTGCGGATGCTTGGAATAATCTTCATAGTTCATGGCATGGTCGCCTAAATTAATTGCAGGTTCCTTGCCCTCAATAATTTTTTTATTTATTGTTTCATACTCATTGATGACCTGAGCTCCATCTATTTCTAGATCTGAATATTTAAGGATCTTTTTCCCTTTACTCTGTCCGTTTTCATCAATATTGGTATTTGCAACTTTTACGGACTGCTTTTGATCTGCAATAACGAATCGCGGAACAAGAAATAAAAACGACAAGCAAAACAGGAGAGCAATATGCGATGGCAGTTGAATGATTTTGGCTTTCATTCCAAGTACTCCATTTTGATTATCGAACATTTCTTTGAGATAGGATCCTTGAATATTTCCGCCCTGATTTTCTGACTGCCGATGATTTCATCCGCAAACTGGTCGTAGGTTCCAGTCGCTAGTCCGCTTCTTGTCTCCGATATATTTGTGCTGGTCAGGGCATTGTCGCCATCGTAGTCGAATGTGCTCTCGTCAAAAGAGGCAATATTTCCATCCTTGTTGATGTCCACATTTATACTTGACGGACCGCTCGGGAATCCTATATCCTTTACAGACTGCGCCATGGCAACTACAGTGAAGTAGTCCGACTGGTTCACCGATGTGAGATTGATGATTTTTCCAATTATTTCTTCCTGCTTGCTGTCGCAGTCCAGCGTTTCATTGGTGCTTCCGAACTGCGTGCCCTCTGCGGACAGCGAAGAGACATTGGCAACTGCGCCCCGGCTGAAAAACTGAATGCTGTCAGACTTTATGTCTTTTGCAATCTTTGTGGCTTGCGATGAATCGTCCCCCAGTCGGATCTGCCTGCCTGCAACTCTTGCTCCCGGATTGGAATAGTCGTTCCCTACTGTTATCCCGCGTAGAAGAGCTATAAGCAGTTCGTCCTGCTGAGTCTTCAGGCTTAGTTTTTTCGGCGAAATATTTGATGAAAACATTTTTATTTGATCAAGGATATTAGCATCTCCGTCAGCATAAAGCCCGCCGCCGCCGTTCGCCTTGACACCTTGGCTTGTGTTGTACTTCTTGAGGTTGATAGTTTCCCATTTCCCCCCACGGTGTATAGCACCGAGCTCCCAGGGGGACTGCATCGGCGCATTGCGGATGTAGGCGGTCGAGACATCCCATGGGTCAGTCGCACCGGTCTCGAGATCATTGTCAGCGCCTGCCGGATTCGGGGCGCAGACGCTGTTTCTCTGGGAACTGCCCCAGTAGGTAGGTATGGCACCGATGCTAGAACTACATGTCCAATCTTCTTGATGATGATTCTGGCGAGGATCATCAGTCTCAAAATGCACATAGACATATGTCGCTGAAGTAGGAGATGGAATTTCAATTGGAGTTGAGCTCGACATATGAGCATAATCAAGAAGTTCTCCGGCGGAATTCTTAAGATATACATGTAGCTCTATCGAATCGATAGTGTAATTGCATGTCATGTCTTGAATCGGAGACGGAGTGTAACTGCCTGACGGGAAGATATTTCCAAAATCGTATATGTTATCAGTTCTTTTATAGCTTGTAGCATTTACTGTCTCATTGCCATCCCAATCGCCTGCATCCATGGTAATTGTCCCATTGAATTCGCCTAGCGGCATTGGAACCGTTTCCCCAGCATTTACTGTCGCATCAATAGTAGCTTTTATCTCGATTGTCCCCAAAGATGTCCAAGCTGTGTCATACATATTAACCACCTCAACTTTGGGCACAAGCTGGACTGCTGAATATCTATATCTCCAGAGGCCTGATCCCCCTGTCAATTGTCTATAAGATCGGACTTCGAATCGAAGTCTTATTTCGTTTAGATATGGATTCTTATCCAGTCCCACATAGCTGGGCGGAACTGCCGGATCTCCCCCCCAATCGTGAGTCGGAAAGGAGTAGGCATCGCAATAGTCAATCAGATTGGCGGCGATCTGACGCCCACGGGTTGCGCCGTTCGGGAAATTGCCCTTCCCCGCATCCGTCCAGTTCTTCAGCCACGGGATGCAATAGCCGTCATAGGCTGAGTCGTTTCGATTGAATTCGTCGCTTGGGACTGGGAAATTACCACTGGTGGCGGGATCTGTTCCATAAAAGACATTGGCAACTTGCAATCCATTCCAGCTAGCCGCCGTCCTTGCCAAGTTGAACCTGTGATAGAGCTCGTTGACGGTGTCACTGTCAGTGTCAACGTTGGTTACTCCGTCATTGTTGTCGTCAAGCCAGAAGGCTTCAGGTTCGCTGGCAGGATCAATGACAAACCAATTTCTCATCTTTTCCATGTGTCCACGCTTCGCGTCGGTATTGCCAACTAGATTTATTGCTGAAAAAACACTGTTGATTGACCCCCATGAAGTTGATGTGCTATCGTACCCACCCCCATTTGTATCGTAGTCAAAGCCCGCGACATAGTCGCCCATAAAACCTGAGTCGAGGCATCTTAAATTTATTTCATGCATATTCACTCCAGGACGCGCCTCTTCTGGAAGGCTCGAGGACCAGCTTTCCTCTTGAAATGAACTGCTCACAAGATCGCCAGGGTCAACGCCTCCCCCCGGAATGACAACGTACGCAATTCTGCTTGTGATTTTTCCGTCAACTGTGACAAATTCCCAGTTGATGTAGTCCTTGTGATCATCTTCCCAATAAAAGACACCCGTAGTTCCAAGCCGGTGTATCCAGTCATATTTTCCGATATTGAGACCTGAAGCAGTGTGACTGCACATCACGTTGTCGTAATAGCGCATCAGACCGCAGACTCTATTTATCGTTGACTGCGCCATGAGCCTTGCTGTCGTTTTAGAGGCGTTGTTGCTGGAGCATTTCAGCTCGACTACGGCCGAGGCGGTGAAAGAAACAGCCAAAACCAGCAGAAGAGAGAGTATCCCGAGGCTGAATAGCAACGCAATGCCTTTTTCATCTTTTTTCAGAGCACATGATTTCATCGCAAAATCCTCCTTATATTTTTAATATGACAGCCTGTCGCCAATTAATATCAGATTTGAAAATGTCCTTTGGTTTCTTTCTCGAAAATTCCTGGAAAGCGATCCGGCGCTTTCATTCGCATCCGGATTTTTGACAACATTCGTCCAACTGGCAGAGCCAACCAGGCTTTTCCATTTGTTCCATGAATTTTCATCGAGCAGAGTCAAATCTACGCCGACCGCGTAGGGGCATGGCGTGGCTGAAGCCGTGTCTAGGCTTGAATATACATAGTCACAATCTGTGCCTGCGACAGTTCCCTGCACTCCGTCTCCATTCCAGTCCCTCATGTCTTCTTCGTCCCTGTTGTAGCAGGTGAATTTAAGGCTTACAACATTGGGGATGATTTCCTGAAATCCGTTTCCGCCTGTGCTCGAAACTCCAGATGCAAGCCTGCGCCATATTCTGTACGCTCTATTCGGATCGCTGGCACTCTTAGGGATTGCGGCAAAATTGTACTCGTCTGCCGCGCTCAGCTTGTCTGCCGTGTTTGCCCGTGCCAGCCAGCCTTCCCTTACCAGCGCGATCGCAGACTCCGCGTCGTCGTTGACTTTTAGTTCTCCATCTCCTCTGGCATATCTGACCTCCCTGATATTGGATGTGTCACTGCTGTCCCCGACGGCAGTTTCACTGATGAAGTTAATCTTATCGTCAGCCTGATGATAAAATGGATAAATTCCCCTACCTGGTTCACTGCTGTCATTGTAGAGAATTCCTTGAAGATCCCGGTTTATAAGATCCATCGCCATTCTGGCGTCAACAAATAGATTTGTCCTTCCGCTCGTGCCAAGCCAGACTTTTTGCGTGGCGCTCGTAATGTTGATGAGAATGAACATGAGGACAGTGAAAACCCCCATGGAGACGATTATCTCGACCAAAGTGAAATTTTTTCTGACAGGATTTAGATTCATGACAGCTCCTATTGGTTATAAAATACTTGGATGGTGTAAACCTTGAAAAATCTCTCAGCATACGGGATCTCCGCCGGCCAGCTCAATTCAATGCTCAAGTTTGCCGAATTGCAATATTCAGCATCGGAGAATTCTTTCCACTCCCCCGAGGAATATACAGTGCTGGTGACAGGGGTTTTCCATACGCTGGCATGCGCAGAAAAATCTGTCATGCTTCCACTGTTCATCCTTATCCCATACACTCCGTTGCCAAGTCCGGTCCCAGTGGTATATATGTTGCCGAAGTCTCCGGTCCAGTCATTTGTGACGGTACTTGCTGGCGCAGTTTTTGTCCCGTCAGGAATCGCATCCATATTAGTATCCCAGTCCTGGGAGCATTTCATTGAAAGATAGGACAAAAACTGTTCTGCCGCGAGCCCCCCGTAATTCTGTCCGACAGCATCTCTCGATGCCTTCAGGGCAAGAGGGAAAAGCGCCATGATTCCCGCCATCCCAATTCCAATCACGCCCATCGCCAGCGCAACTTCTACAAGATTGAAGTAAGAAGATTTCCGTCCAGATTTATTTATTTCCATAAGAGATTCTCCCTGTATATTGATCAATCTTCAATATCTTTCTGTTTAATTTGTTTGTGTGCACAATATTCCCTCCAGAGTAAGTGGATTCACCCATCGTCACATATCTTTCCACGCTTTTGTCTATTTCACCTGTTGGCTTGAATACAACTGCATGGATGTCTTGAACATTGCTCGCACCTCCAATATCTGTGCAATTAACAAGATCTACTCTCTGATGGTATGTTGAGATCACATCGATATCATCCGTTGTTGCACCTTCCTGGTCGGCTTCCAGAATTGATGTCCCTGTCGGCATATGCTCCCATTCTTCCCCCGGTATCCAGGACTTGAACTGATAAGCCCACAGATATGGCATTCCTGCTGTTCCATCGTCATCATATGCATTGCCGTCCACATAGCATAGGCGATATGCCTTATGTATGTATTTATCCGACAACGTTGCTCCCGGCTCGTCTCTGTGAGGCATAAGCAAAGCTACATACTCCGAGTTGAGGATTGCAGTGGCGCGTGCCTTCTCAAGGGCGTTCTTCACCTGTGTCGTGCCCGCCTCGATGCCGTATCCTTTTGCGAGTTTCGCAAACGCCGGCATGCTGATGTACATCAGAAGCCCCATGATTCCTACGACGACCAGCATTTCGACAAGTGTGAAATGCCTCTCAGTTTTTCTTTTTGACAGTGACATAAGCCTTGAATAATTCATATCTCTTTGCTCCTATTCCTGGGATTTTTTTCAGTTCGGACGGATCGCTGTAAGGGCGGTTCTCTATGATTCTGCTCGCCGTCTTCTCTCCGATTCCATTCACTCTGACAAGCTCATCGAAGCTGGCGGTATTCAGATCAACAAGCGAAGATACGCGTGCAGGCTGGTTTGGCACAGGACTTTCGACCGCAGTCACTGGCTGAGGGGTAAGCTTTGTCTGAGGGACTGAGGCAGTCTCCTGAGACGAGACCACAGGTTGACGCGGCGAAACAGGGGTGGCGGCGGTCCCCGCGTTTCCCTGCCTGTATATGAGCACCAGAGAGAGTGCAATCACGGAGCCCGAAAGAACCAACATTGAAATTGCAAATGAATGCTTCGAAAGGAAAGATGTATTTTCAGATTGGATCGCCTGGGATGGATTCCCCTTCTCTTTCTGCCTCTGCTCGTTCACGAAGGTCTTCGGCTCGTTTTTTTGAACTCGGGTCGTTTTCTGCGCAATTTGAGGTGCCGCCGCCGTGCTTCCAAGCGCCCAGGCGCCCTGCCTGCTTTCAGCACCCGCCTGAACCGGACTCGAATTTGCGGGATTTCCCTGTGCAGGCGAAGATGCGGTCTGCTGGGAAACTTTTGCGCCAGAGAGTTTCACCGGCTTCTTCTCCTGCGCTGGCAGACCTTGTGGAACCACAAGCTCCGTCGCGACAGTATCCTGCACCGCGCCAGGCGACGACTTCGAAGCCGGAACTGAGCCGCTCTCAGTCTTGGCGCTCGGATAGAGCGTTTTTCTCGTGAACGCCGAACCAGGCTTTAAGAATGGATCGGAGCTGACCGGATTTGCAATCTTGACAGGCTCCGGCGATGAATCGCTTTGCATCTTGTTGTTGACCATAGACTTACTCTTAAATTATCTTGTTTTGTCCCAGTTAAAACTTCAATAAAATCTTTAGTCCCCCTATTATAGAGAGGCTTGATTAGACGCCTGTTAGCCGGAAGTTAATTGTTTCAATATTTATCGGTTTCCAAAGATTTATAGATGTATTTTTCCTCGATACTGCAAGACTGGGGATGGAGAAGACGAGTAGATTTGTCGGAAGCAGAAGAGATGAAATTTATAAATAAATGTACCGCCCCGCATAGAAAGGGAAGATTGAAATCCCTGACGCCATCCATATGGATTATATGCGCATGGCGGGACTGTCCTCACCAAAATCAACTGTCCACAGGCTGATTAAAATGAAATACTATAGCTGACTATTTTATGATTGTTCCTGCCGTTATGGCGAGCAGTGCAGGAGCTCCCCATTTGTCCTTGTCCTGTGTCTGAGTGAAATCCACTGCTTCAATAAGCTTTTCAGGAGTCGGATTTATCCACTTCATGGAATAAATGACGGTCTTGGCTTTATCCTTGTCGTCTGGAATTTCAGCCGACCATGCAATTGAAGCATCTGTGCATGATTTCGGTGCCTGCGTGTGCCAGTCTCCTGTTCCTCCGAGCCATTTTACGGGTATTTCAGTTTTAGTGCCGTCTGCATAGTGGACGACATACTTGAAGAGCAGTGGAGCATCTTTCGAATCAGTTATTTTAAGAAGCTCTTCACTTGCATTGAATGTCTGGAGGAAGTACAGAGCATCGCATTTCATCCCTATTTTGATGCCGTCAATTCTTGTATCCTTGGTTTTTGAGCCTAGCCCTTTGAGAATGATACAGGACGGCACAGGTGAGGTTCTGAAATCCTGGATGCTGTATGTGACTCCGTCGAATCTATTTTCGCCCGCCGGCAGGGCGCTCAGATCTCCAGGGTAGTTTGAAAACCACGGGAAGTCATTCCCGGTCTTTTTCATGTAGGCGTTGAATTTGCCGTCCTCGAACTTGACTGGGAAGTAGCGGTAGCTTACAGTGTCATAATAATCGAACTGATCGTCTTTCTGCGCCCCTCCGAAGTCGGCACCCATATTTTTTAGCAGAGACTTGACCACTGTAGCCTTTTTGTCGGCGTTTATCGGGTTTACTTCTCTTTCCAGAACATTAAGCTGATTGAGGAGTATGCCACCTTTTCCAATGTTGTAGCGGACAAGGCCACCAATGTTCAGCAGTGCTTTGATATTGCTGAGAAATGCGTCGGAGCGTTTGACATTGAACCAGAAGTTGTCAATCCCGATGACATTCTGAGTGCCACTCTTGTCCCAGTCGGCGATTTCCATTGTAATTTTTCTGCCTTTTCTGCCTTCGAGACTGAAGTCCTGTCTCTCGTGATTCGCTTCAACTGCGAGAGTCACCGGCTTCGGATTGTCATCGAAATAGATGTTTATCCTGGATATCTTGTGGTAAATATTATTGATGATTATGGAGAAGCTGGTGAATTCCTCCTCGCGGGGCAGTTCCATTGTCCATCTGGTCTTGTCCCCTCTGTCAAGCAGGAACGAATATGTGAAACGCCAGGTGTCGTCCGAGCTGTATCCGTTCACAAGATTCTGCGGCCAGTGATCCCAGCCCTTCAACTGCTCAGAGTCCTTCGGTTTCCCGAGTTCCTCCGGTGTAGGTAGTTTCATGAAAGGCGCAACCTCATCATAGTCAACAATGTATGAAAACTCGTCCTCGGCAGGGAATTTCAGGGACAGGAAGCTGAATATTTCCTTTCCTGAGTCCATGACGATATCGCGAAGAGTGATTCCCGAGCAAAGCGAGTCACGCGGATTTGAGAATACGACTTTCTCCATATGGAAAGGTCTTATGATATGTTCGAAGCCGACGATTTTATTGAAGCTGGCGAGTCCCTCTGGTGTAAGCCCCCATAGCATGATCCAGCCGCCTTTCTCCGTGAATGCCTTGACCTTGTCCATGGATTCGGCAAGTTTCTTCAGGTTTTCCGGGCTTGCCTCGATAATTGTCACGCCATACTTCGGATCGAGTGCGGATAGGATGTCCGCCGGCGAGGAGAAGTTGAGCCCTGAATTGTTTATCAATTTGAACTTGAGATTGTCCTGGATAAAGACCGAAGTTGCTTTTCTTATCGGCTTATATGATGCAATGTAATTGAGCATATTGTCGAACAGTTTCTGCGCGACAGGGTCCTTGTCAAGTTTTTCGCCGACCGCAAGCTGGGAGAGCAGAAGAAGTCCGTCCCCTGTCTGGCATTCCGCAAGTGCCGAGTAGTTTAGGAGAGTGTCGCACTGCATGAGGGATTTTGCTCCGTAGCTGGCTTTTTTATACGCTTTTCTATAAACAAGACTGCCGTCTCCACTCCATGTGAAGAAGTCGCACTGTTCAAGTCCGTCCATTACTGGATGAAGCAAGTCTTCTGCAAATGCGATTCGTCCGGTGAAATCACTTGGTTCTAGATCTGCTGGCAGAGCCTTCTGACAAAGAGGCGTATCCTGTTCAAGCACAAGTATTTTGCTTCCTGCCGCCGCAAGTTTCGAGAGAAAGTCATTTGAGGCTTTATCGGCAGGAATTGAATTTCGCCCGAGAATCAGATTCTTCGCGGATGGAATAGCATCGAGCGAGGAAATTTCCGTGAACGGAATATTGCAGTCGGACAGCCTCTTCTTCACAGTTCCAGCAGGGTCATAGACCGCAAGGTCATCTTTCTTGATATCAGGCTTGACTCCAAGTCCCGGATTGATGACAGAGACATTCTTGATTTCCTTGAATACTTCTTTGCCATTTATTGAGCATGTCATAACGAATTCGGCATGAGTTCTCTTTTCCACATGCGGTATTTTGAGTGTCATATCAAATTCCTGGGCTCCTCCTGCAGGCACATTGAAGGTTTTACTGAAGCTGTCAAGCGTTTTACCTTCCATGCGAAGTTCGCATTTCACATCAATTGGGTCATTATGGCGTGTGCTGTTGAAGACTTTCAGGGTTCGTTTCACCTCGGAATCTGTTGCGAAAGTCCAGTTCCATTGACGGCAAAACACGCAGACAGGCTTCATCGAGTTGTAATAGAGATCCGACTCATATCCTATCCACATGTGCCAGGCGGAAACCTCATCCCAGCGCCAGCCCTCGGTGAGGATTTTTCCGTAGAGCCCCTTTGCATGCTGTGCTTCTGCGCGTCCTATGAAGCATCTGTCCCCATCCAGAGCGGAATATTCCGCTGGAGCCATGCCGTTTGCGTAGTAGCATTCTCCATGGAACATGGGCTTATTCTGTGCCATGGGCCAGACACCTGGGCTTCTGTTGCATGTTTTGTACCAGAAGTCTCTGGAATTGTATGCCATATCTGGATAATCACGCCAGCTTAGACCGGCCGCCATGTCATTGTAGTGGCATCCGTTCACCGGCATTGTCTTCTTTTTAAGGGCTCTGCCGCCGTCAACCATGCTCGGGCGCGTCGGATCCATCTGTTCAACAATTTCTGCGCCTTTTCTTATTTCTGGTTCAACGATGTCAAGAGTGCCCAGATTGCACGAATTTATGAATGTCACTTCATTTTCGATTGACCATATGAATATGCTCGGATGATTCCGCTCTGTCTTGATCCAGGCGCGCATCTGGCTGAACCAGTTGTCGAAGAGCGCCCGTTTAGGGTCTCCCTTCTCTACGAGTCCATAGGATGCCATTTCACCGTCAAAAATTCCGCTTGAGCGCACTGGGAGTCCATTTTCATCCCAGAAATTGAGGACCTCTTTTCTGAACGCCCCGGTCTGCTTATTAAACGTCCAGAGCCTAGTCATGTTAATTCCAGTTTTTCCGCACCATTTTTTCTGTTCTTCAAGAGATTTGCATGCCTCGCCAGTGCAGTCCGCCCAGATCTGCCATTTTACTCCGTTGAGCTTAAAGAGGTGTGAATCCCACTCCCATTCTCTAAACCCGAAACGTGTGTTAAGACTGTCAACAGTTTCACCGTCAACAACGAGTTTTGTCACTACCAGATAGAGGTTCGGTTCATCCGGCCACCAGAGCTTGGGTGTTTCCCATTTTTCGCTGACGGTAATAGTTTCATCTTTTCCAGCTTGAACAGTGATTTTCTGTGAGGCGAATGTCTTTTCGGCCTTGCCGGCCTTGGCATCCTTGCTCCAGGGAATTATCTCATTTTCAATTGCGATTGTCACAGGTTTCAAAGAGGGATTGAATACTGAAACGTCAAGTCCGAGCGATTTGTTTTTTACTGACGGTTTTGCGAAGACGTCTGAAACATAGGGAATTCCTGCCGCGACAAGCTTCAGAGGAGCAATGATTCCAGACATGTTGCCGTTCCAGACGGGCATGTCAAGTTTCATAGAAATTGCCTGGGTGTTGAACACGTCTTTCGGGACATTGAAATAATATCTTGCCCCCTTCTGAAGATCAGATATTCCGTAGTAGCTGTCCTTGAAGACGATCGCGATGTCGTTTTCTTTTCCTGGCAGAACCTGATTTGTGAGATCACACTGCCAGGAGGCAAAACAGTCCTTGCTCCAGCCAGCCAGCCTACCGTTCACAAATACGCTGGCAATCATTGCGAAAGAGTCAAAATCAAGAATAAAAGAATGATTTTTCAGGGTTTCAGGAATCACGACCTTTGTTCTGACGATGAAGCGGTGGCACATCTGGAAGTCAGGACGCTCCTTGTCTTTTTCTCCTGGAACTGTTATTCCGTACCATATGAGGCTGTCAAGATTTTCAGGAAGAGCTTCAGTCCCCTTAAGTCTTGTATCCTCCTTCACATTCTGTTCGTCCCATCTTGCTATCTGCCAGAGACCGCCGAGATCCACGCTTGATCTTTCTCCTGGCCGTGCGGCCGCTTTCAGCGTGAAAACATTTTCAGCCGCCTTTTTATCTTTGTCTGTGAGATAATTTTCGTCTGGTCTGAACTTACCGTTCGGAACAAAATTCTCTTTGGAGATGCAGAAGCAGTCGAACATGTTCAGAGTTCGAACAGCCTTTTCCTCTGGATATTCATAAACCGTCAAAGGCATCAGTCTTATCTTTAGAGCATGCTCTCCAGGGCCGAGTTCAGCCTCTCCAAATTTTACCCATGCCAATTCCTTCCAGGTTGAGACAGGCACGAGATCGCAGGTCGGTTCTGAAGCTTTCAGAGTTTTCCATTCGCCGCCGTCAATACTCCAGTCGAAATCAGTTCTTACCCACTCGTATCCAATGCGTCCCCATACCTGATATCTGCACTTGGAATCAACGTTGAAATCGTATGAGAAAACCGCGCCGTCCCTTCCAAGTCTTCTGGCATTCTCCTTTTCGCTGATCGAGACATCGAGAACTTTGCCTTCCGACATTATTTGCGGATTTCCCCAGTCCTTCATTCCGAATCCCTTGTCCTCAGGGTTGCTTTCAGACGCTAGAATCTTCGGAATTGAACTTGGTTTTTCAGCTTCAATCCAGGCATAGTCCGCAGACATCCCTATGAACGGAAGAGAGATAAGCCGGGACAGTAAAATGCTGAGTGAAATTTGTCTGAGCCTCATTTTCGTTCCTTTTTTGCTGAGAAGCATCTTTGGGTTCTCTTCTTGCGTTCCTGTGTCTTATTTTCTTATTGATTCCGGCCTGATTCCCTTCATTCCACGTCTGTCCAGCTCATCAAAAACCATGTTCAGAAGTTTTTTGCCATCTTCCTTCTTGTCAGGATTTTTGCTGTCAACCATCTTATGCGCAAAATAGATGTCATGCTGAAGCTCATAATTATTCAGATGCCTGACATCCCAAGGATCCTTCTGGGTGAATTCATATCCATAGACCGAATCATCGGAGGAATCTAGCTCCTCCTGGACTTCCGGCTTCTGAATTCCTTTGATTTTGCGCTTGAGTAGTGCGAGAGACTTTTTCGTTTCCTTTATTTCATTGAGAACCCATTCCCTGTTGAAGGGGCATGTCACTGCGGGCGGTGCCGGCCAGCGGCCGTCCGAATTCGCCGAATTTGTCATGTGAAACCAGAATTTTTCGACATATTTTTTGAATTCCGGCCCTGCTTCAGCTATTGGCTGGACATTTTCCTTGTAATCTTTTCTGATGTCGCAGAGGATAGGATCCCAGGCTCTCGCCTCCGGTGTTCCCGCCCAGGCGTCCGCGTAAGTCTTGTGCCAGGCAAAACGGTCCTCCACGTAGAACGGCTCGTCAACGGGCTCCATCTCGCAGGCCTCCTTGAAAGTTACCAGGTCGCCAATCTGAAGAACTGCATTCACAAGTCTTTCAAGTTTTCCGGCGGCCTTGTGATCGATATCGAAGGATCTGTCATAATTGCGGTAGTGTTTCACAAAGAAATAGCCTGTTGTTCCGGTGTATTCTGCGTCGTCCGCAATAATGATTGTCGCGCCTTTGTCTTTTTTGCCGGACCATTTGACGACGTTTTCCATATAGTTCTCAAGCGGTATACGATCCAGGAAATACCCGACATACTTGCCGATAAGCCTGTCGCTCCTGCACATGCCGTGCAGTCCGGGAACCACATCGCGGAAAGGCTGATGCAGAAATTTGCAGTCCGGATCCAGATCAAACCATGGAAGATGTCCGCCCCATCCGATATCCTTGGTGCGGTTTCTTTCAACCCAGCTGTAATCCTTGTCAGACGATGTCATGTATGATTCGAAATCGAGTGTCAGATATTTTGCACCTGCATCACGGAAGGCTCTCGGAACATATTGCATCCAGGTGCATTCGGGATTCCAGAATGATTCAGGTCTGAATCCGAGATGTTTTTCATAAGCTCTCATGGAAAAAATGTTAGACCAGCGACCGTCTTCTTCGGGAATATTCGCCATGATCGGGTGAGAATATGGAGCTCCCATGAACTCGCATTGTCCACTGCTGATCGCATCCCTGAGCTTCTGCAGGACATCGGGTGTCTTCTTCGCCATCTCGTCTATTGTGAAGCCGGACGCCTCGAACACATATTTCGCATTCGGACACTTTTCCCTGAACGTGTCAATAATCGTCTCATAAGACGCCCTGATCACCTGCTCGTACCTGCGTTCCTCCAGATAAGCATAGTTCAGGTTCGCATGAAAAATTGTCACATACTTCATAAGTTCCTTCCTTTCTTTAACTTCTAAAAGTTGTAAAACATTATTTGCCAATGCCAGCACAAGATTACGAGCTCATGCGGTCACTGCACTTTGTCAACAGAATCCCCTTCAAACAATTTTACCGGAACAAGCGCTGAGAGCGGAGATGAGGCGCTGTCTCCGACAGAGAGAATGTCAATCGCCGCCTCCCCCATCACATCGAACTGTTCCTCTATATGAGTCAGAGTTCTGATTCCAAACTCTCGCATAATCGCTTCCACCTGCGGAGAAGAACCGAAACTGCAGAGAGAGATTTCCCTCGGCACATCTATCGAATTTCTCCCTAACAAGGCAAGGAATTCAAGAACCGGACTGCTTGTGGAACAGAAAATGCATGTCGGAGCTCTGTGCTCCATCCTCATTTCCATGATTCTATCCATGAGAAGCTTTTCCTCTTCCCGGCCCTGCCAGTAATTATGATTAGCCATTATAATCTCAGGCTTGAGCCCGCTCCTCTCCATACACAGGGAATATCCTATCCGCCTCAGCCTGAAAGACGGAATCAGGTCAAGATCACTGCATGTCGCGAAAATAATATTTCTGTGTCCGCGTTCAAAAAGACAATTCATCATTTTTTCAGATGCATTAAGATTGTCCGTTCCGATGCATTTGTACTGATAATTTCCATTCAAGGGAAGGCAGACGAACGGAATTTTGAACGAATTCAGGGCCGAAACAAAATTATCAGGCAGTGGCTTGTCGTCAAAAACTACCAGACCCCCCAAATCTATACTGCCAATTTCATCCCTTATGAATTCATCATACCACTCCGCCCCCTGAGCAAGCGATTTAATATGATATTTCAAATCTGAAAAATATTTATGATACGACCTCCTGACCGATTCAAACGCTGAAGCTGATTCAAGGTCTCCTCGCCCGATGAACGCAAGCGTCTTTGTCCCAGTCCTGACAGAGGATGAGCCTGAATTTACAACTTCCCAGCCACGCCCCGGCAGATTCCTGACAAGACCCTCATTGTCAATCTTCTTAAGGGATGTCCTTACTGTATGACGGCTTGTGCCGTATTTAGCGCAGAGAGAATTTTCACTCGGCAGTATAGTGCCGGCACAGAATTTGCCAGACAGTATCTCATCCCTGAGATTCCTGTAGATGTGCAAATAAAGAGGTGTGTTCTTTCCGTTTCTACCCATAATTAGCCACTGAATCTTAAAATTATGATGATTGATGCATGTATTATATCTTAAAAACGGACTTTGTCAACTGGACAAAATATCTTATTCGTAATTCTATTCCTTGTGCGCTAATATTATTCATTAGGTACATGTATTTATATGGCATAACATGGGTTTTATTGCTTGTCTGCACATCATTCTCGCCAAGAATGCACAAGTCATGCGCCATTGACAAGATTTCGCATTCATTGAATGGAATCGAAGTATGTCGAGACATGTAACGACTGAATGGCGGGAAACGCGGCCAAAAGACTGGCGGCACTCGGGGCACGGCGGCAGATTCCGATTGTCCTATATTGTCACATAAGACATTGCATGTATGCCATGCCAATACGCCCACAAACTACCCTTCAGCAAAATATTCTATAATCGCGTCGTAAACAAGCCCTGCATTCTTCGCGGCGCTCAGAGGTGTCTCGCGAAGCCCCAGATACGCCTCGTAAAGCTTCTTTTGTTTCTTGACTTTTTCCGCAGTCTCAGTAGTGCTTTCCCCGTTCAATATCTTTTCGGCAATCAGCGCAGATGACTGAAGAAATTGCGCCCCAGCCAGCCAGGCTTCCACGATTTCATGACCTCTTCTCGCTTCAGATAAAAATTCTGAAAGCAATCTGATCCCGTATGGAATATCGAGGATCGCCGATTTTACCGTAGCATGGAACGAGCTCAGTTTTGCTGAATCCGTCTTTCTGAACTTTTCGAGAAGATTCTCGACATATTTGCCAGGAGGAGGCATAGAATCCTTCAAACCATTCCATTGAACACCTGTTGTCAAGGACTGCGCAAAAGGAAGGCTCACGCCAAGAATTTTGACGGCTCTGATATATTTTTCCGGATTCGTCCCGAAAAGCCCCTGGCAATGCAGTCTAAACAATTCTTCGCTTGCCTTTTCGCTTTGTCCAATGACTTCTTGCGCCAGACCTATGGACGGGGTCTGCAATGCGTAGTCGTTAAGCCGGATAGCCCAGCTCGTGACGCAATGCCCAAGAAGCTTCTCCTCCTCCGCCGTCTGCGCGGCAGTCGCGATATTCGCAGAATGCAGTGGAGCTGGACAGAAAAAAGTGTCTCCGCCAGAGCGCGAAGCACTGCATAAAATCACATCGAATCCGTGTCTCTTCAAAATTCGCACCGATGGAAATGGCAAAAGGCTTCCATTCGAGTCGAGCATTTCAGGATATTCCTTCAGCAGTCCTGACTTTTCAATGTCCGCCCGTGAATTGAGCCCTAGCGCTTGAATGCCGATCTTTTCTGGTGCCATGTCCGTGTCCCAATAGTTCCAGTCCCATATCACATATTTTGACGTCTCAAAAGCAAGCGCGGATGGATCCTTCATAATCATGTCGTTCCATATTCCTGGACGTATTCCCCTATTGAGAATGGGTTGTGAAATTTCCCTTATATGCCTGCCGAAAAGACTGTTTTTCCCATGCCTTTCCGCATATGCGGAGCATTTCGCGCAATTCGCAAAGACATACGCCTCGTCACCGCCGAGATGAAAATGTCTTATCTCCCCAAACAGCTCCAAATATTCCTCGATCCAAGCTTTCAGAAAACTGGCGACCTCAGGATTTGATGTGCAGTAGCAGTCATGATGATCTTCCAGCTCGCGGAAAGAATGGTATTTCTCGTGCAGAAGGACATATTCTGCATGCCCCACGGTCTGAAGAAGCGGAATCGGCTCGAGACCAAGCTTTCTGGAAAAGGAAAGAATCTCGGCAAAGTCCTTTTTCGACATCGCTTCCGGCCAGACACATTCCGGGCATGTTTCCCAGCAGACTTTGTCCTCAAGCTCCCACAGGACTGCGTTGAAACCCATCTCCTTCAGTTTCTCAAGCCATCCGCGAAGATATTCTTTTTTCAGATTGACATAGTTCAAGTCAATGTGGAAAACTCTCAATCCAAGTCCCTTTCCATTCATGTTATTTACCCTCAAATGATTGGAATTCCGCCCCTTACTCTTTTAAACGAATATCGCTAGGTTAAGTCGGTTTTGTATGTGTTCACAGCTTTAGCGTGTTCTTTGCTTTCACTCCTTAACTTAGTGGCATTGCCTTTTTATGTGATCCCCGCCCCCCTCCACGAGTCTGATCTCGTCGGACGTCAGGGCGTAGAGCTTGTAGACCAACTGGTTGAGGTCGTTTTCATTCGTTGAGATTTCGATGTCGAGCTTTTCGATCTCTTTGTCGCTGTCAATGATCCATTTTGTCAGTTCGGGATTTGAGCATTTCCGGAGAGAAAGGAGATCGCTGATTAGTCTTTTGGGCGTGAACTTGTCGCTGATCCTGAGATCGCGCGTCTTGTGTCGCCACTGCGCCAGGATGAGTGGTGTTTCGGCACCAGTAAAAACATTAAAGACTTCGATTCCGTCTATCTTTAGGCAGATTTCGTCGCTGTCGCCATCAAGCGTGATTTTAGATCCTGCCTTAAGGCTTTCTTCGATTTCGAGATAATGAAACTGACGCTTTTCTTCAATGGCATTTTTTGCCCATGTCTTGAGATCACGAGCGGACAGATTGTCAGGCTTTGCCTTTGAGTTTATCCAAGACTCGCTTGTGCCTATGTCCGCCCAGAGCCAGATATCGTCCCGACTGTCCTCCACTGTCTGGCTTCCATTGAGTCTATCGTCGAATTTAGCAATCAAATCCCGCCTCCGTGTGTGAAGCTCCTGAAGCCTCTTGGCGAAATTCGCAACCTGTTCCTTCTCTTGGTCAGTCGCATCAGGAATAGGCAGTGGCGCGATGAATTGCTTGTTGGCCTCATAAAATCCGCCTTCTTTATCCTTTGCAATCCTTTTAAATACAAAATCTGCCACAGGCGCATTCAAGATACCAAGAAGGAAGCATCCGTCCTCTAATGTATTTGGCAATATCCCGTTTACACGAACATTATTGAAATAAAACTTGCCTTCTATATCGGCGAAGACCCTTAGGGATGGAACAGTCTCGGCAACACCCAGCTTCGGAAGCTCCTGCTTGTCAAGATTTTTAGGATAGTTGTAAGCCCACCATTTGCTGTCATCATTCATCTTCCCATTTTCCCTACCCCGCAATTCCTTCTCGTTTTTGCCAAGGTAGTTCCAGGCATTGGGGAATTTACATTTCAATGAGGCTTCAGAAATCAAAGTGACTTTCTTCCCTGAAAACTCATATGGGAATAGCAGATATGTGTCTGTTTTCGGAGTCTGATAGCGTTTTGCCTCCTGACCTGAGACAAGAGGATGCATTATGTCATCTTCTATTTCCACATCCTCGCCAGATTTCGTCCGATATTTGTTCTGCGAAATTCGCGTGAGATGATATATACTGTCTGCACTAGTTTGAATGCCTACAGTTATCCCTTTGCATGAATCTATAAGAGAAGCACATTGTCCTTTTAATTTCGCAATGAGTGCTCGCTCAGCGTCTGGCATCAAATTCCAGGCATCGGTTTCTGGAAGTTCACTGTATTTTATGTCCGCATGAGGAATTTCCCAATCGGAATGGGAGATGTCGCCGTCCGGGGAGAAATTGCATTTGATGCTTTCGACAGGAGAGCCCTTGAAGAATTGCAATGCGGTGTAGGTGATTGCCTCATCGAATATCTGGTAGTTTTTGAAGTCAATCCAGCGATCGAGATTCCTGTTCTTCTTGAGTTTGGCGCGGAGCGCGGCGCCGTATTCGTTTTTGACCCAGACATTGGGGGCGATATATCCCATCCGGCCATCGGGCTTTAGGAGGCTGATTCCTTTTTCAATGAAAGGCAGATAGAGGTCGAAATTGCCGGTCTGGGTGCTTTCATATAGCGGTTTCCCATCTGCGCATTTCGCATTTACAAGGTAGTCGGCGACATCCTCGTGGACGCGTCGGAAGTTCTGGAGTTTGACATAGGGAGGATTACCGATCACACAATCGAATTTACCGTGATAAACTTCAGGGAACCTTTCTTCCCAGTTGAATGGATTCACCCGTTCCTTGAATCCTTCGTCGGCTTTCTCAAAAAGCGTATCGCGCTTTCGGCGGTAGAAATCCGAGAAGTCAGTTGATACTAGGCTGTTGCCGCACCTGATATTATGGTCGAGGCTTGAAAGAGGCTTGCCTGGGGAGGCTGTATGCATCCAGAGTGCGAGTTTCGCAATCTCGACGGACTCCGGATTTATGTCAACCCCGTATATGTTATGGGAGAGGATGCTGTTGATTACGGAATCTGCGTCCCATAGTTCCGGCTCGCCGAGTCGTTGATTTTCATCCACAATCCAGCGATGCTCCTTCCGGAGGAAATCAAGAGACTGTATCAGGAATGCACCTGAGCCGCAGGCGGGATCAAGCACCTTGAAATGGTTCAATCTGAGTTTGTATTCCTGCAAAGCCTTGAGCCATTCTCCGGCGACTCTCGCAGTGCGACGCCTGTCCTTCAGGAAGGCCTGATATTCAGCGATGTCTTTGTCGTCCGGGCGTTTTTCATCCCTTAATCCGAGCTTGTCCTTGATTGATCTAAGGCTTGCCCCGATCGTCTCTCTGACGATGTAGTCTGTAACCCATTCTGGAGTGTAATAGACTCCGTCGCGTTTTCTTTTTGAAAGGAGATTGATTGAAGGGCGCCCCTCGGCTTCCGCCTCCATTATCTCGAGTTCGGTGATTGACTGTTCGAAAATGCGTCCGAGGGCGTAGAAATCTATAACCCGTGAATGTCCGGCATCCTTGATTCCGAAGTTATATTTTGAAGAGAAGTAAAGCAGTGTCCTAGGATTAGACAGCAGAGACTCCTCTCCGCCTGCACCTTGATTCCTGTCGCAGAATACATATGCTGGAATTTTCAAGCGTTCGAGTTCGGGATTGATTTCGAAGAGGCCTCCGTTGAAGCGGTTAATCTGGTGTTGGCCGAAAATCCCGCCGTCACGCATAACGGTGAAAATATTTTTGAGTCGTTCCCAGGGCATGCTGTCGTTAGGATTGTAGAACTTGTCGCAACTGTAGGAGATGAGGACATCACGGAGGAGGTCGCATGGGAATTCAAGAGATTTACCCATGTCTTCGCAGAAGAGGATGAAGAGACAGCGGTCGAGCAGACACTGAGTCAGACGGACAAGCCGACCTTTGGTTCCATTGAAATCGGGGTTGGATTCCGAGATGACCCTATATAGGAATTCACGGTAGGTCTTGTATTCCAGATAGAAATCCCTTTCAAGAGCCTTCTCGTGGACAATCTGATCCCGAAGGACTTTTTCCAGGAAAGATGTTCCGCGTTCCGCCAGGAGGGATGTCCTGTGAAAGATTTTCCAGAAAATGAATCTGAGAAAAGCCGACGATTCGGCATCGGCAAGAAGGGACTCCTCATTTTCATCCGCATCCGGAGCTTTTTTAAGCACAAAGCGCTGGTATTGGGAATCGCCCTTGATCCTGAAATAGAGGCGGAACTCGTTCATGTCTGTGACGATTCCCCATGTCGGTTCTACAAGCTCGTTGCCGGTCAATCCGGCCTTTGTCTCCCGTATGTAATCAAGGCACTGCCTGACAGGTGAGCGGTCGTTCCCCTTGCGGTTCTGTTTCTGATCCAGGGCGGAATTAATATCTTTGAATTCGCACATGACCTGCGGGATTGCCGAGATGGCGGAGCTGGTGCCGAAGTATCCCAGTCCGGCATCAGCTTTGCCTGTGCCACCAAGCTGTCCGGCGCGGCAAACAGGGAACTGCGGCTGACATTGATAGCTTCCATCCAGATTTTCGCCCTGTAGCGAGTATCCCCATATTTCTGAGAAAAACATCTTGATGAAGGCCGCCTCGGATTTTGTCTCAGCAAGGACTTTCCTAGCCGACCACCTCTCTAGTTTGTCCATCAGCTCCGAATCTTTTCCGGAGCGTTTGAATTCCAGATATTCCTCTTCCCATCTGCCGGCAAGAAAGGGAATGTTAAAAAGCGGCTGATGATTCATTTGCCAAGTCCCTTTCGCCATCTGCGATCTTTAAAGACTGAGAGAAAATCAAGACATTGAACGTATGTATTCAGTAAACTACGTTCGTTTACTGAATACGTAACTATGATAAAATGCGAAATTGCTTTTCATGTGATTCGTTTTCCAGCAAAATAGTTTTCTCATGCCGCAGGCACAGGTCCGGCGGCAACAAGTCTTTTGCGGGCAGGATCTACAACAAGATTCAGCCCTTCCAATGTACGCGGCCCAAGCAGTGCAAGGTCACCTTTCTCCGCGAATACCACCTCATCAATGGTAAACGTTTTCTCAACAAAGATAATTGCAAATCCAACGCTCCTTGTTATGACAGATCCGTTTGCCATCACGAAACTGATGTCCTTCTTCTCGCGCGCCACGCCTATGGATTCGAGCTTTTCCTTGGGCACCCACGTGTATTCACTGCCTGTATCTACGAGCATCTTTGAGAAGCGAATAGCTCTGCTTCGATCTACATGGTTTTCAATCTTACAGCCTACATGGAATGTTCCCATCGCTGACAACCTTTCCGTTATTTTGCTGAAAAA